>DATKEE010000152.1:0-5986 GCA_035544555.1 Candidatus Methylomirabilota bacterium | reverse complement strand
GACTCAAGGCGGGACTGGTGATCGATTCCACATCGAGTCCGTCCGGCATGAGGAAGCTCAATCTGAAGATGCCGGCGCGCGTGATTTCGACGGCCGCGTCGGCGGCCAGAACGATCCGGTCTTCTCCCAGAGAGAGCGTGCTCTGGGATTCGACGCGCACATCGGGTTCAACCGCCGAGGCGGCGACTGTGGCGGTGTCGCCGGGATCGGCATAACGCCAGGCGCGGCGGACGGAGAGTCCGGGAAAGAGATTGTAAAGCGGATGGAGGACAGCCTCGGGAAAGTCTTCGAGATTGATGGGCGAGAAGCCCTGGAGGTTCACCGAGTCGATCTGGACTTCGTTGCCGGTAGCCAGGCCGAACAGGCCGATCTGCCCGGCGGAATCCTCGACGGCGATCAGGCCCAACGATTGTTCGAAGGGCAGCGGGCCGGTGGCCACCTGGGATCGGATGTGGAGGGTAAACGGGCGGGATTGGGGCGTTGCCAGGTTCACCCGCAAGCGGCGTGCGTCAGGATCGAAGCGCCAAAGTGAGACGTTGGAAGGCAATGGTGACACGGTCCGCCCACTCGCGGGATCGATGGTCGTGGCGGTGGGATCGCGGTCGAAGACATCGATGATGGTCATTCCGTCGGGGACGATGAACGTGAGGTGTTCCAGTTCGCCCTGGGCGGGGCGGATGGCGACGCGATGGATGCCTTCGATGGCGCCGCCGGCCGGGACGTGGAGTTGGAACAATTCCGCGTAGAAAACGGGTCGTTCGCTTTTGACGTCGCGGCTGCGGGGTTTCCAGGTGATCCAGGCATCATTGACAGGGGCGAGGATCAGACTGGCAATCGTGTCATTGTCAACGAGGCGTCGTTGAACGGAAACGGCCTGTTGCGAGAGGACGTCCATGTCGAGACCGGGCAGGGTGAGTTCGAGTCGGTTGACCAGGCCGTGGTGGGTGGGCAGGGCGATGCCGGTTTCGCCGTCCCGGGTGCGAACGTGGATTTGGTATTGGAGTTCGACGGTGAATCCGCCGCTTTCGAGGGCGAGCAATTGACGGGCGTGCCGGCCATCGATGGGAACCTGGACGAGCTTGAGTGAGTTGGAGGGATACGTGATGCCGGTCAGGACGGCGGGTTCGAACAGCAGGGGCAACAGTTCGCCCTTCCGCGCGGTCCATTGGATGGTGGCGGATCCGCCGGCGAAGTCCTCATCGATGCGGAGCTGTTGTGTGACGGATTGGGCGAGGGGAGAGTTGTGGGGATTGGACGATGAAGCGGCCTGAAGGCCGCGCGCCGATGGAGACTGGGATGGTTGGGCCTGGGCTTGGATTGGGGTTGTGGCCAACCAGAGCAGGCCGCCGATCAGCAGGGAAGTGGCGATTGGAGCGGTGCTGCCGGTTGAGGAGGGGGGTTCCTCGGGGGCCGGTTTGGGGGGGAGTTGCCAGAGGCGTCGTCCGGCGGGGATGAGCACGTGGAGCAGGAGGAACAGGACTCCCACGCTGAAGAAGGCAGGGGCTCCGTTGGGAATCCGCAAGGCCGCCCAAGCGAGCAAGGTCCAGCCCAGAGCGCGCCCGAGCGGCTTGAACCAGGATTTGTCGGTGATCAGCGTATAGAGCCAGATCGCTATCGCGAGAAGCGCGGGCCATGCGCCGGTCAGGAAGCTCCCCATGGCGGCATCGGCTTCGATGTTCGCAACCTGGACATGGAGGGCGCTGCCGGCCTGCTGCACCGGCGCGAGAAACGTCAGGCTGCCCGGGGCGCGCGATTGTTCGTGTCCGGCCATTCCGGCAAGATTCATGACGGCGCCCAAGGCCACGGCAAAGGCAATAGCTCCGAGGAGAGTTCCCAAAAGATGTCTGGCGCTGAATCTGTGAACGCCGTTTTGCGCGGTCCAGCGCCAGACCCAGGCGGCGATGGCCATCAGAGCCAGGGCGCTGACAAGGGACACCGCCGCCACGGCTCCCTGGCTGCCTTTGAAAACGCGCGCCAATTGAGCGAAGCCGGAGGCATCCGCCAGTCCGGAGGCGGGTGTGAGGGATCCATCGCGATACAGGAGCCGTCTGCCCGCATCGGGTTCGACCGTCCATTGGGCGAGCATCACCGGGGCGGAGACGATGGGGGCGGCCACCTGGACGCGTTCGGGACGTTCGGAGCGTTCGGCGAGTTTGAGGTCCAGTTGCAGGACGGTGTCCGGATCGGCCTGTTGAGGCAGGGGAATGAGATTGGCCCGGGCATCGGTCACCGGCACCACCGGGGCACCATTGACAGTGGCGGACCAGAGTTCCGTTCCCTCGGGAAGGACGATGCGGAAATGGGTATTGCCTCGGTTCTTCACGAAGTAACGCGCGTCGGTGATCACCTGGCCCTCCTTGGAGATGCGCGTGACGAGCGAGGCTCGGTCCACCACGAGGCTCAACGAATCGCCCTGGGCCAGCGGGCTCAAGGCGAGGCTGAGGTTGAAGGGACGGGAGGTGTAGCGATACGCCGCGAGGATCGGCGCGTCGAAGAACAGCCGGTATTGGGGCGGCACCTCACCGGGTTCGAGTGGCAGGAGTCCGGACGACACGTCCACCGCTGTGACATCGAACTGGTAGGCGCTGGTGACGAGGGTGTGGCCCTGTTCGGATTGAGCATCGAGCGGGCGGGTGCCCGTGAAGGCGAGTGTCTCGCCCTGGGAACGGAAGGGACGTTCGTAAGTGGCGAGCAACGTATAAGCGCCCGCGACGGGCGTGTGCAGGTGCACGAGGTAACCGCCATCGGTCGCCTGCCAGTTGCGGACGTCCTGTCCGGTAAACTCGACGTTGAAATACTCGCCGGACAACGCGATCCGGAAGGAGGAGATCGGCGCGCCGGAGACGACATAGTTGATGACACTGCTTCCGTAGGCGATGCCTTCGCCAATGGAGAACAGGTGGAAGGCGTCGGCCTGAACGGATTGCGGAAGCCGCTCGACGCGCAGGGTGAGTTCCCAGTTGGGTTCGCTCAATCGAAAGGCGGCCTGTATGCCGGGCAGTTGCTTTGGAAAGAACGCGGTCGCCAGTTCCGTCAGGTTCACGATGCGTTCGGGAGTGAGCCGGAATCCGGGATCGGCGGAGGCGGCCACCTGTCCCCGTGTGGATCTGGGGTTGAGGACCTCGACACGCGGCAGCGGCCAGTTGGTTTCACCGAGGGAAGCGTTGCGTTCGAGGCGAAGTTGGATGATCTGCCGGCCCGATACGGGTTCGCCATACACAAGCCGCAATTCGGCGTCCGTTTCCGACTCCGGTTCGACGAGAAAGTAATCGCTCAGGCCAGGGGCCACGAGACGGGCGATGGGATACCCCCTGGGCACGCGGATCAGCAATTCGCGGAGGGGCGCCTCGCGGATATCGAGTTCGAACTCGGCGTCGATGGCGAGTTCCGTTTCGCCCAGGTGATAGGCCAGGACCTGCGACACGCTGATCTCGGGAAGAATCTGGTCGGCCTGAATCCTCAGGGCAAAGTCCGGACTGGAGAATCGATACGCGAAGCGCTGGCTGCCGGTCGCGGACAGCAACGCGCGGGTGGCGTCGGATTCCGGGAATTGTTCGGGCGAGATCTGGGAGAGGCCGCTCGATTCGGCGACTTCGAGGCGGACCGCGCCTTCGTTCACGATGCGGAAATGGCCGGCGAATCGTGTCGCGCCCTCCGGACGCAATTCCAACGCGTCCACGGTTTGCGGAAAGGCGCCGATCGGTGTCTGCATCTGCACGAGGATGGAGAATTGATCCCGCTGGGCCTGGTTGAGTTCGACGACCAGTCTGCGGTCTTCCGAATCAGGAATGGGGAGGAGATTCCAGGACAACAAGGAGCCGCCCTGAACACGGGTGACCTCGCCGTTGCCGCGGAGGATCAGTTCGACCCGGTTGAGTTCCCCCTGCATGACTTTGAAATCGAGCAGGGCGGTCTGCCGCATGAGTCCGGGACTGACGATGATCTGCGACAGCATGCTGGCGGCGTAGAACAAGCGGCCTTCAAGTTCCGGCCGCGCCGCCTTCCACGAGAGCCGGACCGTTCCGTCGGCGGGAAGGTAACTGACAAAATCATCGCCGATGCGTTCGGGTCGCGCGGCGCCGGGAAAGCGAAACTGCGTCTCCTCGGGCAACCCGTTCAGAATGAGCGGCTGCAACACGCTGGCAGCCACGCCAAAGTCGAGCGAGTTCCAGCCGTCCGACGAATGGACCGCCGCATGGAAGTGGACACGGATGGGATGCTCGCCCGGTTCCTCGAACGAGAGGATGAACCGGCCGTTTTCGAATCGCACCTTCTGACCGGGGCCGGGTTGGACGTCCGTGAGGGCGGCATTGCCGGTCAGCAGAACGAGTTCGCCACCATCAGGATTCTTCAGATGCGCGGTGGCGGTGAGTGTGAACGCGGCGTGATCGTTCGTCAGTTCACCCTCCAGTTTGAAATTTCGAAGGACCACACGCCGGGCCTCGGGATCAGCGACGGCGATACGCAGGGGCAGGGAGTATGGCGCGCCATGAAACTGAAAGGCGAGCGGTTCGGCGGTCCCGGCCGGGGGATCGATCAGGAGGTTGTCCGGCAGCAATCGGGTTTCGATGGGAATGAGACCCGAGGGGTTCTCCGGCTTCAGTTCGAGGTCCGGCGCGGATTCGAGCCGCAGGTAACCGTTCAGCAATGCGGGCTGCGTGGGCGCGAGGGTGAACAACGGGCGGGCGGTGTCGTCGATGGCGATGTCCTGGTCGGCGCGGATGGTGACGGTCAGTCGGATGAGGGGCGGGTCGGTTCGTCGTGGGTGGATCACGAGATTTCGGTCGCCGTCGGGCCCGGTGCGGATGCTCCAGGATTCGAGGCTTTCGCCGGTGACTTCGCGGATGTGACCTTCGCCTTGGAGCCGCAGGGTCAACTCGCGCGGATTGCCCTGAAGGATGTCGAAGGTCGCGGCGATGTGATGGGTGAGCCGGTCCCGGGTGGCACGGACGTGGTGGTGCAGGGTGGTGGAGTGAATGAGTTTGTCGCGGTCGCCGGTTTGCCCGGCGAGCATGGCTTCTATAACCAGCCGGGCTTTGCCATCTTCGATTCCTCCGTTGATGGCGAGGTCCTTCACGTCCACGGTGGCGGCGCCGGCGTGAGGGGTGACCGCGCAGAAGGCGGCCAGGAGAAGGCTGAACAATGTGTGTCGGATGGAGGGGTGGGATCGGGATGAGTCTTGTGTGTTCATGGGATGGTTGAGAAAAGCGGGATTCGCGGCGCGAGGAGGTTGATTGTGCTCCCATTCCAGGGAACCGCGAAGTGTGCTGAGGATGAGTTCATTGTGGCTTTGTTCCCTCAGTTTCCGGCCACGCTGCGGGCCTGACGGATCATCCACTCGAGTTTGGCCGGCCGTTCATCGGCGCCATGGACCTCCGGCACGCCGCTCAACAGGCCGAGCAGGCGGTCCGGTGAAACGTCTCCGGCATGGGGGCTGGACGCCAGCCATTCCGAGAAGGCGGCGGCGGTGGCGGCCAGACGCATCGCGGGACCCGCCTGCTCCAGCGGGACAGCCTGGCCGACGTAGGGCACAACCCACTCCTGTTCGTGGTATTCCGCGGTGCCGGGAACCTTGAACCGGACGCGCACGACCGCCAGCGACCCTTGTCCGTTCGGATCGACCGCCGTCACATACAGCGCGTTGCCGGATTCGGCGGCGCCAATCTCGGCGGCATCGACGGTGTTGTCTCGGAACTGTTCCCGGGTCAGTTGATGCCGGGCGTAACCGATCTGTCGATGCGCGGTGACGCGCCTGGGATTGAACTCGACCTGGACCTTGACGTCCGCCGCCGCGACTTGCAGCGCACCCGCGAGTTGGCCGGCGAATCCGGTGGCGGCCTCCTCCGGTGTGTTTATGAAACCGTAGCGTCCGTCGCCATTGCGCGAGAGACCCTCCAAGAGATCGTCGTTGTAACCTTCCCAGACGACACCGAAACAATCCAGGGCCACGCCCTGTTGACGGTGCGCTTCAACCGTCTGTTTCAAG
>DATKEE010000151.1:0-4607 GCA_035544555.1 Candidatus Methylomirabilota bacterium | reverse complement strand
ACATTCGCCTCGCGCGAACGGAAGTCGCCCCCCTTGATCGTGTCGTAGAACAGGCGGTGAACGCTGTCGCCGTCGTTTTTGTAGTTCTTGGCGGCGTTGATGCCGCCCTGGGCGGCGATGCTGTGGGCGCGGCGCGGGCTGTCCTGGTAACAGAAGCAGCGGACGTGGTAGCCGAGTTCGGCGAGGCTGGCGGCGGCCGAGGCGCCGGCGAGTCCGGAGCCGACGACGATGACCTGGAATTTGCGTTTGTTGGCGGGGTTGACCAGCTTCATCTCGAAACGGCCGCGGTCCCATTTCTGGGGGAGGGGACCGGAGGGAATCCTGGGATCGAGTTGCATGGTTTACCCTTCGAATTGAACCCAGCCGAACAACACGGCCAACGGGATGGAGACATAGCCGAGGAAAACCAGCCACGCAAAGATCAGGGCCGCCCGGTCGATGAGGGGGCCATACGTTCGGTCCTTGAGGCCCAGAGACTGGAACATGCTGCTGACACCGTGGCTCAGGTGAAGGGACAGCAGCGCCATGGCGAGCACGTAGAACCCGGAGACCAGCGGCGACTGGAAGCCGCGGACCATCATGCCATAGACGTCATGCCGGCCGAGGGAGTCCTTCAACTGGTAAAAATCGGAAAGCACGAGGCCCGCGGTGAAGTGGAGCAGGTGGTAGATGACGAACGCGGCGATGATCACTCCACTCCAGATCATGGTGCGGGAGGCGTAACTGGCGCGGTAGGCGGTCGGGATTTCATAACGCACCGGCCGCGCGGCGCGATTCTCGAGCGCGAGTTTCACCGCCACGGTGATGTGCAGACCCACCATCAAGAGAAGCCCGATGCGCGCGCCCCAGAGGAGGGAGGGTTTGGACTTGAGGAACGCGGCGTAGCTGTTCACCGCCTCGCGTCCCAGGAAGATCTGCAGGTTGCCCGCCAGATGCCCGATGATGAACAGCACCAGCACCACGCCGCTGATGGCCATGAGATACTTCCTGCCGAGGGTGGACTTGAAGATTTGGCTGACGGCGCTCATTAAGGTCGAACCCAAGCCGGCGGGAACCTGCGGGGGGAACGGCTTTGGCGGCGACGAATCTACTAACCACGCCGAACCAGCGTCAATGCATTGGCTCAGGTATAAGGCGCGCTTCCCGCCCGGTTACAAGCGCTAATTCCCGCGCGGGTCGAGCACGACATAACGGCTGCCGCCCCCGCTCCAGACCCGCAGCAGGACCGGCCGATTTCCGAACCCCCGGCTCAACTCGCGCAAGTGACGCGTCTCGTTCACCTGCTTGCGATCGAACTCCTGAATGACATCGCCAGGTCCGATGTTCTTCGCGGCGGCCAGCGACCCGGGCGACACTCCCATCACGAGCACTCCCCGCACGCGGTCCGGAATGTTGAACTGTTCGCGGAACTGCGGATTGAGGTCGGCGACTTCCAGTCCCTCGAGGGCGCTTGAGTCCCCGGGTTCGGGTGACGGCAGGCCAGGACGCGTGGGTGAGGAGCGCGCGAAGGCATCCTCGGGAAGTTCGGCCAGCACCAGGGAGACAGTCGTTTCCTTGCCGTCGCGAATCAGCTTCAACTCCACCTCGGTGTCCGGTGCGGTCTCCGATACCAGCAGTTGCAGTTGCCGCCTTTCCGTGATCTTCCGGCCATTGAACTCGATGATGACATCGCCCTCCTTCAAATCGGATCGGTCAGCGGGGGTGTCCGGGTGGATGGCGGCGACGAGCGCCCCACTCTGCACCGGGAGTTCGAACATTTCGGCCAGGGCGGGCGTGATATTCTGGATGTCCACGCCCAGAAATCCACGAACCACCTTGCCATAGCGGAGGATGCGTTCGAGGACGCTGCGGGCGAGATTCGAGGGAACGGCGAAGCCAATGCCCTGGCTGCCCCCGGTGCTGCTGATGATCGCGGTGTTGACCCCCACCAGACGGCCCTCGGCATCGACCAGCGCGCCGCCGGAATTGCCGCGATTGATCGCCGCGTCCGTCTGGATGAAATCCTCGTAATGCAATATGTCGCCGCGGCGGTTTAATGCGCTGACAATGCCCATCGTCACGGTCTGCCCCACCCCGAGCGGATTGCCGATGGCCAGCACGACGTCGCCGACGCGGAGATGTTCGCTGTCCGTGATCCGGATCGCGGGCAGTCCTTTCGCTTCGATCTTGAGAACCGCGATGTCGGTGTAGGGGTCGGTGCCGATGATTTCGGCGGCGTATTCCTCAACGCCCTCGGCGAGTTTGACCGTGACTTCATCCGCGCCGTCCACGACGTGATTGTTCGTCAGGATGTAACCGTCCTCGGTGACGATGACACCGGATCCGAGGCCTTCGGCCTGGCGCTCGCGGGGGGAATCCGGCATTCCGGGGAACAACTCGCGCATAATGGGTGGCAGGCTTGGCGCGGTCGTGGTGATGGTTCGTTTGGTGGAGACGGAAACGACGCTGGGCGCGGCCTGTTCCACGGCCGGAGCGAAACTGGTCGCCAGGTTGAGTTCCCGCCCGACCGGATCGGCATCGACGCGCAGGTCGAGGCTGCCCGGCGCCGCGGCGGCCCCGGATTGTATCGGGAGGTATTGAACGGCCAGGAAACCCGCGAAGCCTCCCACGGTCACCATGATTGAATTCCAGATGAATCTCGTCTTGCTCGTCATATGCATCCCATTCGTAGTCGCATGCTATTCGATCAAATCATCGGGAGGGTTTTCTTCGTGGAACTTCCCGGGGACGAACGGCTCCCATCCCGCGTTATGGCACCAACAGAACATCGATTTTGCCGAAGCTCAAGTCGCCCGCTGATCGTTAAAGACAATCCGGTGGATTGAGGCCGCGCAACGCGGTAGTCGTGACTGCGCCGGGGCATGGTGAAGTTCGGGTGCCGGAACGGCACCCGAACTCCTGGGCGGCGAGGTCCGCCATTGCCGGGGTGGACCCGGCTCAGGTGACCTTGATGTCAATGGCCTTCGGCTTGGCCTTCTCGTCCTTTGCGAGGTGAACCTTCAACACCCCATCCTTGAACGCGGCCTTGACCTGCGACGGGTCGGCGTCCTCGGGAAGCGCGAAACTGCGGGTGAAGCTTCCGTAGGCGCGTTCCACCCGATGATAACGCCGTTTGGTTTCCTCCTTCTCGAATCTCCGTTCGCCCGTGATGGTCAGCACCCCGTTTTCCACCGTCACGCGCAGATCCTCCTTGCGGACCTCGGGCAGATCGGCGGTGATCAGGTATTCCTGTTCGTCCTCGGTGATGTCCACCAGCGGGGCCCATTCGGATACGGTCATGGTTTCCTCGCCATCGGCCTCCCGGCGGACGGGAAGACGTCCGAACATCGAGGCCAGCCGGTTCTGCAATTCCTCCATTTCCTTGAACGGATTCCAACGATTCTCCCGGTTCTCCCATTTGGTCAGCGTGTTCATGGCTATGAATGTTCCTTTCCAGAGCGGACATTGTTCGCGGCCGCGATTGGCCTCCGCTCCATTCGCCAATCGCGGTCCCGGTTCAGGTTCCATCCCGCCGGCGATCCAGCCTGGCGGATCATCAATTCTCCTTGAATACACATTCAGATTGCGTGCCGGACAGCCTCAGAGGGAGAGGTTTGGGCAAGGCGCGTTTTACGAGGAACTTGCGCAATCGAAGGCAGACATGTGGAGCCCGTCCACCGGATGAATCAGGGTAAGAATTGCACATTCAGGCGTGCAATCCTGACTCAGCGGACGGGCAGCAGCGCGCACAACTGGTCGAGTGAGGTGATTCGCCGGTGTTCCTCGAAGATGCCGTCACGATCGAGCAGAAGACTGTTCAACCCGGCGGCGCGCGCGCCTTCGTAGTCTTCCACGGCGCTGTCACCGACGTGGAGCAATTCCGAGCTGTTCACGCCCAGCTTGTGCGTGGCCACCTCGAACATGACGGGGGAGGGTTTCGTAAAGGCGACCTCGCAGGAGACCACGATCGTGCCGAAGAAGCCGTCCAGCTTTAGGTTCCGGAGCAGGGGGCGGAGCCGTTCGTCCCAGTTGGAAACCACCGCCAGCCGGTAGCCTCGCATCGTCAAATCCTCGAGCGCGGGCAGGACGTCCCCGTGAATCGACCATGCCGATGCTTCGGTAAAGTAATCGTAGAGTTCCGCGAAGTATGTCCGGCTCGGCGGCTGGTCGGTCATCCCTTCGAACAGCCCATCCACCAATCGCTCCCAATCGGTCCGCGTGTATTGAAAGTCGCCGCGGGCCTTCCATGCCGCCGCAAACCGGCGGTTCAGCCGTTCCGGCTGGAAGACCTGTCCGGTCCGGCGTTCCGCAATTCCGGCATAAACATGCCCCACCGATGGATACGGCTGAATCAGCGTGCCCCCCACGTCAAAGGTGATCGCCTGAATGTGATCGTAGGTTTGCATGGCGACAGGTCAAAACCCCCACGACGTTTCCGAGGACAGCGGGCGGTGGTTTCGTGGGACGACGGGTTCGACAAGGAAAGCGGCGGGCATGGCCTAATGGGAGCTGATCGTGAGGCGTGGCTTCATGTCCAGTTCCCTCACCAGGAACGCCCAGCGATCCGCCGCTTCCTCGATGATTTTGGCGGTCGGCTTTCCCGCGCCATGCCCCGCCTTGGTCTCGAT
>DATKEE010000150.1:0-6023 GCA_035544555.1 Candidatus Methylomirabilota bacterium | reverse complement strand
GCGCTGTCGGTGAACGACAATGTGGTTGACCTGGTTTTCCGCCCCGGCAGTCAACCGGGTGAACCGTGCCGCATCAGCCCCAGCCCGGATACGACCTTCCTCCGTTTCATCAACCGCACGCGAACCGTCGAAGCCGGCGGTTCGCCGACGATCCGGTTGTACCGCGCCCTTGGTGAAAACGTGGTGCACGCCTCGGGCACTCTGCCCGTCGAGGGGACGCGCCATGTCGATTCGGTGACGGTGCATCAACCGGCGCGATGGTTCGTTGCCTTGTTTCATGAAGCGCTCCGGGAACGCGGCATCCACGTCTCGGGCCGGCTTCATACCGCAAACTGGCTCGACCGGCAGACGCGGCCTCTGGATGTCCGGGAACTCGTCGAGTTGGGTTCGGCCCCCTCGCGGCCAATGTCGGAACTGGCAGCCCGGATGATGAAGGACTCGCAGAATCTCTACGCGCAACTCCTGCTGCTCCAGGTGGGCGCGCGGAGCATCTCGCGTGATCGGCATCCCACCACGGAAGCCGCCGGCCTTGCGGAGTTGGGGGAGTTCCTGGATGAAATGGGCATTGCGCGGAGCGAGGTCCTGCTGGAGGAGGGCTCCGGATTGTCCCGCGGCGCCCTCCTGACGCCCGATGCGACAGTCCGCCTTTTGTCTCACATGACACGGCATCCCCTGGCTGACGTGTTCCGGGATTCCCTGCCGGTCGCCGGAGTGGATGGCACCCTGGGCCGGCGCCTGGCCGGGACGGTGGCGGCAGGCAACGTTCACGCCAAAACGGGGGCGCTTCGTTACGTCAACACCCTCTCGGGATACGGCCGGACGACTGGCGGTGAGAATCTCGCGTTTTCGCTGATGCTGAACAATTACAGGGAACCGCACCCGGCGCATTCCGGCCGCAACGAGATCGACGCGCTCGTGGTAATGCTCATGGAATTCGCCGGCCGCTCGCGGGATGCCGAAGGGGAGCCTTGAAGGGCGTATCCAGCCTCCGAACCCCTCGAACCGGCTTGCAATCAAGAGGACTTCCCCCCATCGTTCGCGCATGGGAATGCCCGAAAAACCAGTTTCCCTGAATCCGGACCAGATCGCCGAGCTGAACGAGCAACTCTCCACGATGCGGCACAACGCCAACAATCACCTCCAAATGATCCTGGCAGCCGCGGAAATCCTGCAACACAAGCCGGAACTCAAGACGCAGATGATCACCACCCTGCTCGAGCAGCCGGCCAAGGTGATCACCGAGATCAATTCCTTCTCCCGGGAATTCGAGCAAACCTTCGGCATCACCCGACACTGACCCCCTTCCGCCTCGTCCTCCCGTCCAATCGCTTTTGACGTCGTTTCGCGGGGTGGCATACTGCGCCCGAATGGAACCCACCGATGCCGAGCTCATCCGCGCCGTTCTGGACGGCGACCGTGAGAGCTTCGAGCCCTTGGTCCGGCGTTACCAGGCCCGCGTGTTTGCCACCGCGCGCCGTTACGCGCGACGCGAGGATGAGATCGAGGACATCGTTCAGGAGGTGTTCGCCAAGGCCTTCCAGAAACTCGCCAGCTTCCGCGGAGAAGCCCCGTTCGAACACTGGCTCATGCGGTTGAGCGTCCGCACCTGTTACGATTTTCTTCGCCAACATCAGCGAAACCGCGAGAACACCTTCTCCGACCTCAGCTCCACCGAGAGCGATTGGCTGGACCGGTTCGTGAGCGATCCCGACGACGCCGACGAACGGGCCGAGGCAGCCCGCAAGCTGGTGGAGCGGTTGATGAGTCATTTGTCGCCACCGGCAAGATTGGTCATCACCCTGCTCGAGATCGAGGAACGCTCGGTGAAGGAAATCGCGAAATTGACGGGCTGGTCGGTTCCCCTGGTGAAAGTTCGGGCTTTTCGCGCCCGGGCGGAAATGCGAAAGTGGCTGTCCCGGGTTGCCCGCGACAAGTACCTGTAACCCTGCCGGACGGCCTCCCGTCTGTGCACATGGTTGTCTCATGAATCTGAACCGTTTGCAGAACAAACTAATCGCCTCCGCCCGAGCAAATCCCCCCGGTGATCGCGTGCCCTACGCCTTCGAGAAACGGGTGATGGCACGGCTTACCGGAATCCAGCCGCTGGATCAATGGACTCTGTGGAGCCAGGCGCTGTGGCGGGCGGCGGTGCCCTGCCTGCTCCTCTGCGTGGCGCTGGCTGTCTGGTCACTGACCACTTCCTTCGGAATCGAGACGGATCTGGCCAGTGCGTTCGAGCAATCGGTGTTCGCGCCGTTGGAAACGGTGCAGCTTGCGGAGGGTTGGTGAATCGCTGGAGAGTCATTCTGGTCACCCTGGTGATTTTCGGCGCCGGCGCCCTGACTGGCGCCTTGGTGGTTCGATCCGTCACGCCCGCTGATTCCAAACCCTCGGAACCAGCCGGTTCCGCCAACTACTGGCGCGGAAAACAGCACGAGTTCCTCGCCCACATGGAGAAACATCTCGATCTGACCCCCGCACAGACCAACCGCATCGATCAGGCATTCCGCGAAAGCAACGAACGCTTGAAACCCATGCGCGAGCAGATGGGCGAGGAATTCCACCGGGTCCAGGCCCAGATCCTCGAAGTGCTCGACGAAACGCAGCGCGCCAAATTCGAGAAAATGATCCGGCACAAGGGACCCCGAAAATCCGGGGACCGCGACGGGGATCGCAAGCGTGACGATGCCTCTCCGGAGGATGGAAAGTCCAAGGACGCGGCCGTCGCCGATCCCACTCACGACGGCCGGCGCTGCTGCAAGTCGCGCCCGTATCCCGATCTTCCCTTGTCAGCCTGGCGCATTTAAGGGTGCGTTCAATCACCCCCCCAAGGAGCCTGCCCCGACTGAAGTCCATCCGGCCCGGTTGATCTTCCCTCTGGTCCGCCCGAATCCAAACCCCTATCCTCCATCGCCCGATGGATGAACTCCGCTCCAGAACGACCCGACTGTGGGGACGCCTGATCTCTGTGTTGGTCACGTCGATCGCCCTTTGGCTCGTTTGGAGAAACCTGGATCACCAGGCTTTCATGGCAACGCTCCGCCATATGCGTCCCGCCTGGTTCGCGGGTTCCGTCATCTGCTTTGGCGTCGTGCTGGCGGCGTCAGCGTGGCGCTGGCACTTGATGCTGCGCCTTACGGGCACCGTCGTACACCTCGGTGCCACCATTCGATTCACTCTGATCGGTCACTTCCTCTATGTGGTGCTCTTCGGAGTGGCAGGGGGAGACGTCGGAAAATCCGTTCTCTATGCCCGTTACCATCGCTGGCCGCTCTCCAAGGTGCTGGCATCGACCCCGCTGGACCGTTTGCTCGGACTCGGCGGCGCGCTCATCTTCGCCTTCCTGGCGCTCGGCACCGCGCTGTTCGCAGGCGCCTTCGATGAATCCAGGGACTGGCTGAATCTTCCGGCATTGAAATGGATCCTTCTCTTCATCGCCGTCGCCGCCCTCGGTGCGATGGCTCTGCTCCGATGGCGCCCGGGGGGATCGGGGGGAATCGCCACGTTACTTCGAACCTTCGTCAATGCGGGACTCGAGTTGGCGAGAAACCGTTCCGTCGCGGCCCAGGGATTGTTTTGCGGATGGATGGTTCAGCTTTGCATGAGCGCGGTCCTGGCGCTGAGCCTTCAGGCGGTCGCCTCCGACCCGGTTCCCTGGCTCCGCCTGCTCTGGGTGTTCCCCGTCGTGACCGCTGTCAGCGGCTTACCGGTGACGGTCGCCGGCCTCGGAGTTCGCGAGGCGGCCGCCCTGACATTGCTGGGCTGGTATGGAGTCCCGGCTGCCGAGGCTGTGACAGCCTCCTTGTTGACGCTGGCCGCAGGGCTGATCTGGATGGCCGCCGGAGGCTGGCTGCTCTGGCGGGAGGATCGCAATCAACACCCCGACCGACGTCTGCCGGAGTCCATCTCGGTGGTGATTCCCGCCCGCAATGAGGTGGACGCAATCGCCGCAACCATCCGCGCCGCCCGGGCCGTGCCGGAGGTGAACGAGGTGATTGTCGTGGACGGGGAAAGCAGCGATGACACGGCGCGATTGGCGCGTGAGCTGGGTTGCCGCGTCCTGAATTCTCCCGCCGGACGCGGCCGCCAGTTGCGACTCGGTGCCGCCGAGGCCACCGGGGACGTCGTGGTGCTGCTCCACGCGGATACCGAACTTCCACCGCACGCCGGGCGCGCCCTGATAAACTGTCTTCGCGACACCACCGTCGTTGGAGGGGGTTTCTGGAAGGTTTTCAAGGAACCACGGCTCCTCATGCTGGGTTCGCGATGGAAGTGCGTCGTTCGAATCTTCCTGGGACGCCGGGTGGTCGGGGACCAGGCCCTGTTTTGCCGGCGGGACGCGCTCACCCGGGCGGGCGGCGTGCCGGACTTTCCATTGATGGAGGAGTTCGAATTGTGCCGACGGCTGAGGAAGGTGGGGCGGCTCGCGCTGGCGGACGCCACCGTGGTCACGTCGGGCCGTCGCTTTCGGGAGCGTGGCGTGCTGCGGACTTACTGTCGGATGGGTTGGGTCCTGATCCGCTACCACCTCGGCACGTCACCGGAAAAACTGCAACGTCTCTATGAAAGGAAATGAGAACGAACACTCCTGCGAGAGTCTCTCCCGCCATCATCCCCGCCTGCCGGACGTGATTCATCCGTAGCGATGCGGTGGCGAAAGGCTGAATGAGTTCGGCAGGTGCCGGATCTCCCGGACAGCCCCATCGCGCAGCAACACTTCCACGATGTCGAACCGGATCTTCACCTGCGGATTCTTAAGCCGCCTCAGATAATCCAAGCCCGTCTGTGACAAGAACCGGCGTTTGCGCGCGTTGACCGCCGCGGCCGGGCGCACCCATTCCTCCGAAGACCGGGTCTTGACCTCCACAAACACCAGGCAATCCCGATCCCTGAACACCAGGTCAATCTCCCCCCGCGGAGAGCGAAAGTTGGCGGTCAAAAACTTCAGACCACATCGCCGCAAGTGCTTCCGGGCGGCCCGTTCTCCCAGCCGCCCGCGACGAAGATGCTCGGGTTGCTCCACACCGCCGCCAATGCCTCGAAGCCGCGTCCACAGGTTCATACCGTTTGTTTTGGGACTGAATCACCCCTCCAGGAGATGCAGGAAATCCGGTTCCGGCCGCCGGCACGGCGCGAAACTGCGTCGATGAATCGGGCAGGGTCCCAGTGCCTCCAAAGCCGCCAGATGCCGCCTCGTCCCGTAACCCTTGTGCTCCGCGAAGCCATAACCGGGGAACTCCCGGTCGTAGTCCACCATCAACCGATCCCGGGTTACTTTCGCCAGAACGCTCGCCGCGGCGATGGTGTAGCTCCGGGCATCCCCTCCCACAATGGCCGTCTGCGGAAACCGCAGCGAAGCCACCGGCAATCCGTCCACCAGCACATGCATCGGCGCCGGATCAAGCCCGTCCAGCGCCTCACTCATCGCCCGGTGCGTCGCCCGCAAAATGTTCAGTGTGTCGATGTCCCCTGCGTCGATCCGCGCAATTGCATACCGGACGCCGGGATTCACGGTCAGCACTTCGTAAAAGCGCTCGCGATCCTCCAATGCTAGCTGCTTGGAATCGTTCAACCCCCGCAGGCTTCGCGGCAATCCGTCGGCATACCATTCGACCGGAAAACTGACGGCTGCCGCGACGACCGGCCCGGCTAACGGACCACGCCCCGCCTCATCCACGCCCGCCAACAGGCGCGTGCCGCGATCCAGAACCTCACGCTCAAACTGGAACCGGCGATTGGCGGCGACGCGTTTCATGCCTGCGATGCGCCCGGCACCGTAGTCGGGCCGCGCCATCGCGTAAATGAAAACCCGATCTGTTCCCCGCCCCTCTCGGTAACTTTTCTGGAATTGAAAACACTGCTTCCATTCATGAAGCAGGATCTTAGAGCCTGTTTTAAAAATCGAAGGGGTCCTGTTTTCCCGGAAAAGGCTCTCTGGCGAGGCGCGACGAGGGAGCATAGCCTTCGCTCTGTGACCGAGGAGCAACGAAGCCAGAGAACCTTTTCCGGGAAAACCCTCCGGG
>DATKEE010000149.1:0-7562 GCA_035544555.1 Candidatus Methylomirabilota bacterium | reverse complement strand
CCAACGGCGCGGTGCGGAATTTGATCCGGGAAAACAACCTGCACCTGCTGGAGAACTGCATCCAGACCGGCGCCAAGGAGGGCATGGTGTTGATGGACTCCTGCCTGATCGATCTCTACACGCGCTGCCAGATCACCTACGACACCGCGTTGAGCCGCGCGCGCAATCCGGATCGAATCGTGAGCCGGAACGGAAGGACCCAATGACGGTGACCGGACGAATGCGCGGCGCGGCGCGGGTAATCTCGGAGCCGGGAGATTCCCCATGAATCGCACGGGCGACTACATTCTGGGCACTCTGGTGCTGGTGGTGGGTGTGGGGGTGGTGGGATGGGCGTTCTGGCGCTGGTTTCGTGGCAGCGGTGACCCGATTCGACTGGTGTGGAAGTGGGGGGTGACGGCGTTCCTTCTGAGCGTGCTGCTGTTCAAGGTGGTTCCCGTGGTGGTGCGCGGAGGGTACCTCGGGGCTTTCATGATTTTTTTCGTGGCGGCGATCGGCATCATCATCGGGTGTGTGTGGGCACCGTCCGTGGGCGAGTGGTTTTCGAAGTTTTTCACCGGGCTGTATGACGGCGGGGCCACGGAACCCGATCCGCAGGCGCTGTATTCGATTGCCGAGGCGCGGCGGAAACAGGGCCGTTACCGGGAGGCAATCGCGGAGGCGCGTTCACAGATGGCGCGTTTTCCGGACGATTTCACCGGGCAGATGTTGCAGGCGGAGATTCTGGCGGAGGATTTGAAGGATCTGCAGGGGGCGGAGGCGATTGTGAACGCGGTGGTCTCGCAGACCCGGCACGCGCGGCGGAATGTGGCGCACGCGTTGAACAGCCTGGCGGACTGGCAGATTCGTTTGAGCAATGATCCCGATGGGGCGAGGGAGACCTTGCGGCGGATCGTGGAGCATTTTCCGGGGTCGGAGGAGGCCTGGATGGCCAATCAACGCCTCGCCCATCTTGGCGGAACCCGGTGGCACGATCCCACGCTGGAACGGCCCCGCATTCATCTGGAGCGGCACGAGGAAGACATTGGCCTGCGCCCGGATTTTCAGGGGTTGAAGATACCCCTGACGGATCCGGTCGAACTGGAGTCGGGACTTCTGAGGCATTTGGAGGAATATCCGCTGGATGCGGGGGCGCGCGAGGATTTGGTGGGGCTGTATGCCGGGCGGATGGGGCGGGTGGATCTGGCCCGGGAGCAGATCGAGTTGTTCCTGGCCACGCCGGACCTGCCGTTTCGCCAGGTGATTCACTGGCTCGATCTGTTGACCGATTTGCACGCCCAACACACGAACGACCTGGTGGCGGCGCGCGAGGCGCAGCAGCGGATCATCGATCTGTATCCGCAAACTGCGGCCGCGGAGAACGCCCTGAAGCGCATTGCCTATCTCAAGCTCGAGATGAAGGGAAAGGAAACCCGGCAGTCCATCAAGCTCGGCGTTTACGAGCAGGACATCGGATTGAAGAAGCCGGGGCTCTGACTCGTTGATATTATCGGGCGGGGGCGGTGGCGAGGCGCAGGGCGATCCGCTTATCCACCTCGCTGGCGAGATCCACGTAGGGAACCCCGCCCCTGGATCGGGCCTGGACGGTGAGTTGGGTGAGACCGGTATCAAGGGATTGAACGCCGACCCAGACGGTGGATTGATCGACGCGCGCGGTGAGGGTGTTGTTGATGGTGTTGTCCACGGTCAGGACGCCCATCTGGCTGAGGACATCGCGCGCGGCCTGGAGAATCTCGTCCGGCGGGCGTTCATAGCGGCTCGCAATATCATCGCGGCCGAAGGGCATTCCGGCGTGTTGGTGACCGCTCACCGTGCTGTAACAACCGGTCGCGACCCCGATCAACGCCGAGAGGGCCACGCACAGGAGGAGATGTCGTTTCATTGGGGATGTATGCAATCAGAACCTGCCTCGTGGTCAAGCCCGAAGGGGACTGCCTGCCCGCATTCACGCAGCGGTCAGGGGAAGAGGCCGCGATGTTGTTTGGCTTCGCGCACCCGGCCGACGCCGAGGCTCAGCGCGGCGAGGCGCATGGAGATGGTTCGTTCGCGGCTGAGGTTGAGGGTTTGCATGTACGCGCCCTCGAGGATGCGGAACAGTTTGTCCACCACCTCGGTTTCCGTCCAAAAGAACCGCTGGAGATCCTGGACCCACTCGAAGTAGGAGACGATGACGCCGCCCGCGTTGCAGAGGATGTCGGGGATGATGAAGAGATCGTCGCGCTGGTCGAGGATGAGGTCGGCCTCCGGGGTGGTGGGTCCGTTGGCCGCCTCGGCAAGGATGCGGCATTGGATTCGGGCGGCGTTCGAGCCGTTGATTTGACGTTCGACCGCGGCGGGAACCAGGATGTCGCAGGGCAGCGTGAGGAGTTCGTCGTTGGAGACCGGCTCGGCTTCGGGAAATCCGACCAGGGTTTTGTGTCGGGCGACATACTCGTTGAGAGCCATGAGATCGATGCCCTTGGGGTGGTGGATGCCGCCATTGGCATCGCTGAGGCCGATGACGCGGGCGCCGTAACGGGCGAGGGAGAGGGCGGCGACGGAGCCGACATTGCCGTAACCCTGGACGACGGTGGTGGCCCGGGTGATGTCGAAATTGAGGGTGTCACAGGCGCGGTTGGTGAGGTAGGCGACGCCGCGGCCGGTGGCTTCGCGGCGGCCGACGGAGCCGCCGATGACGACGGGTTTGCCGGTGACGATTCCGGGCACCGTGTGGCCCGTGTGAACCGAGTAGGAGTCCATGATCCAGGCCATGGTTTGTTCGTTGGTGCCGATGTCGGGCGCCATGACGTCCACGTGCGGACCGATGAAGGGGATCATTTCCTGGGTGTAGCGGCGCGTCAGCCGCTCCAGTGAGCGCGGGGTAAGGCGGGTGGGGTCGCAGGCGATTCCGCCCTTGGCGCCGCCGTAAGGAAGATTGGTGAGGGCGCATTTCCAGCTCATCCACATGGCGAGGGCGGCGACCTCGCCGAGGGTGACATCGGGATGATAGCGCAGGCCGCCCTTGGTGGGGCCGAGGGTGAGGTGATGTTGAACGCGGTAGGCGGAAAAGACCCGGCTGGAACCGTCCTCCAGATGGATGGGGAGCGAGACCGTCAGGGAACGCTTTGGGTACTTGAGACGGCTGCGTTCGGTCTCCGGTATTTCCAGAAGGTCGGCGACCAGTTCGAATTGCCGGCAGGCCATGTGGAATGTCGGGTGATCATAGACGTTCACGCGCCCGACAGTAATGAAGAAGGGGAACGAATAAAGTGAATTCCCGGAGCGGGTGTGACTGAAAGCGGGGGAAACGCGGGGGATGTCGGCGGTTGCGGCATGTGGCGTCCGCAATCGGGGAGGGCTCTCACCGCCCGCCGGTGGGAGGATCGTTCGGAGCGGAATCGCCGCCGCCGTCGATGGCCGTGTAACGGTTCAACGTGGCGATGGCGGTGTAGCGGTTCTCGACGCCCATTTTCGGATAGAGCTTCAGGGCATGGGTTTCCGCGGTGCGCCGGGCGATGCCGAGGATGCTGCCGATTTCCGCGTTGGTCTTACCCTGGCAGATCCAGAAGAGAACATCACTTTCGCGGCGGGTAAGGCCCCATGACGTGTGGCCGCGGAGCCATATGAAGAACTCCCCTTCCTCGCGCAATACCGTCGAGGGCTGAGCGGGCGGGCGGGATTCGGAGCCAAGCCGGCGATGGATCCTGTCAATGTGCGGCAGCAGCAGGTTCAGGGTGGCGCGATCCCTCTCGCTGAAGTCGTTTTGATGACGATGGAGAGTGATGAGCAGCCAGGCGCCATCGATGACGGGATCGCGCAGGGCGGCCGCGAGTTCGTGTTGAATGGCCATGGGGTGGTAAAGGGCGTGATAGAGATCGGTTGACAGGAAGGCGTGTGGAGCGATGGCATCCGAGAGTTTCCAGGCGGTTGCGGGCCGGGAGAAAAGGCGTTCGTGGAGGGGATGCGTGGAAAAGAGGCGCCAGAACGCGGGGTGACGGGACGGCGGCCTCGCGGGTTCGGGCAGGTAACAGGCGCGGATCCGGCGGCGGGCGGGGTGAATGTGGTGACAGCCGGCGAGTTCACAGGGAATCAGTTTCATGAGACCCCGGAGCAATTCGATCGGGAGCACGGCGGCCTGGGAAAGCGAAAAGAGTCGAGCCGTCAGTTCGAGGAGTTGTTCGCAGTCGGAGCGGGGCAGCAGAGTGGTGTTGGGCCGGCCCGGCGGCACCGGGAACGGCGGGGGCGCGACTGTCAGACGAGCCGGGCGGGAGGGCAGTGCCAGAGCGTGATTCATATCCGTGGAGGCGATTGAATTGACTGTCGGCGCGGGTTGGACCGGCCGGTTGATGTAAAGCGAGCCGCCATCGAAGGTAAGAGGCATCGGATGGATTGCGTGTTCCCGGAAAACTTCCGGCTCGCCCCCGCGGGAGGCGGGGCGGATAGTGGCGATCGATGGCGGGGTGTGTTTTTTGGGGAACCGACGTGACGTTGCGGCCTCTTACCCACAGCAGAGAGACATGGCTGGAGAAACCGATTTTGAGAATGTGGTGAGGAACCACCATGCCTCCCTATACCGGTTTGCCTTGAGTTTGACCCGTAATGAGAGCGATGCCGCGGACCTGGTTCAGGAGACGTTTCTTCGCTGGGCGAAGAAGGGGCATCAACTTGAGGATGCGAGCAAGGTGAAGAGTTGGTTGTTTACCACCCTGCATCGCGAATTTCTGGGCCGCCGCCGCCGGGTGATCCGATTCGCTCACCATGAATTGGAGTCGGTGTCGGACGAACTGCCTGAAGTGGCGCCGGATTTCGCGGGGCGGGTGGATTGGGAAACGGTGGCCGCGTGCCTGGAGCGGCTGGACGAGTCGTTTCAGGCACCGGTTTCCCTTTTTTACATGGAAGATTGCGCCTACAACGAGATCGCCGGGATCCTGGACATTCCGCTGGGCACGGTGAAATCGCGCATCTCCCGCGGCATCGGGCAGCTCCAGCGGATGCTCCTCGATCGGGGAGTGGCCGGGGGATCACGAACGGGGGGGACTCTCCATTGAACCGGGAACAAGCCAGGGAAATTCTGATGGCCTGGAGGCCGGGCCGGGACCTTGAACGGGATCCGGAGGTTGCGCGGGCACTGGAAACGGCGCGGCAGGATCCGGAGCTTCGCGCGTGGCTGGATCGGCATGCCGCGTTCCAGGAAGGGATGAAGGAGGCGTGGAGCGGCATTCCCGTTCCCCCGGATCTCGAGGATCGCATTCTCGCCCGGGCGAAGACGGTCTCGATTCCGCGCCGGCGTACGCGCGCGGTGATCGTGGCGGCTGCCGCGGCGGTTGTCATGCTTCTGGGATTGAGCGCGCTCTGGCTGACCGTTCCTGAGGAGGAGGACTCCTTCGATACCTACCGTTCGCGAATGGTGCGTTCCGTCCTGCGGCAATACCGGATGGACATCGAGACGAGCGACATGGCGCGCATCCGGGAGTTTCTCTCGGGGAACGACGCGCCGGCGGATTACGCGCTTGCCGGGGATGTGGAGGCGCTGCCGGTGATCGGCGCGGGGGTGTTGAGCTGGAGGGATCGGCGGGTTTCCATGGTCTGCCTGGATGGGGGTCAGGAGGGGACGGTGTTCCTGTTCGTGGTGGATCGGTCGGCGGTGCAGGATCCGCCGCCTTCGCGACCGCGATATGAAAGGGTGAGCCGATTGAGCACAGCCAGTTGGTCGGATGCCGAGCGGGCCTATGTGCTGGCCACGCACGGCGATGAAGGCGCATTGCAGGAGCTGCTGCGGTAGGCCGGATGCGGGGATGCGCGGACTACGCCGCCTCCATCCTTCGCAGCCCGGCAGCTTCGGCGGACAGGTCGGCGGACGACAAAATCCCCTCGGAGCCTTTTCCGGGAAAACAGGACCCCTTCGATTTTTAAAACAGGCTCTCCGGCAAAACCTGAAGTCATTTTTGAACGGACCCTAAAGATCCTTGTAATAGGCATCCACTCGGGCGGCGACGTCGCGCCAGCCGATGTCCACCTCGTAGATCTGCTTGAACTGTTCGAGGGCCTCCTCCTTCTTGTCCATCTTTTCGAGCACGGTCCCGAGCAGGTAGATGAGTTCCTTTTTCTCGTTGTCGAAGACTGACTTTTCCTTGAGCGCGTTTTGAAGGGTGCGGGCGGCCAGATCATGCATGTTCCGGCGGGCGAAGCATTCGGCCAGATAGCGCATGGACTGGATCCGGCGGTGGGGATTGGCCTGTGCCTTTTGAAATTCATGGATCGCCTCGCTGATGTGGCCGGCTTCGAAATGGAGTTTCCCGAGTTCGAACCGGATCTGGAGGTCGGTGGGATAGCGTTCCACGCGTTGTTTGCATTCCGCGAGCTGGAAGGCGAGCTTTTCCCGCTGCAACGCGGCGCTGCGCTCCGCGTATTCGGGATCGGAGGGATCCATCCGTGAGAGGTGCTCGTCATACTTGAGGATGCGCACTTCGGCGATGGTCTTTTCGACGGAGGAATCGCTTCCGCCGCCGGAGTCGAGGATTTGCTGGTAGTAATCGAGCGCGCGGTCGAACGACTGTTTCTGGACGTGCAATTCGGCGGCGGCGCGGAGGAGTTTGAGGTTGCCGGGTTCGTTGGCGAGGCGCTTTTCGTAGTCGGCCAGGAGCTGGTCGATGGTCTCCACGCTTTTGTGATGGCGGCCCTCCTGTTCGAGGGTGACGGCTTCGGGCTCGTTTCTGAGGATGTCGCGATAGGAACCCTCGCCGCCGGCGAGCGCGTCGTAGCCGCCCTCCTTGAGGGTCTTCCGGGCGGAGAGATCCTTCAAGGCCTGGGCGAGTTCCTGGTCGTCGGGGCGGGTCTGGAGCAGGTCGCTGAGGAGTGATTCGCCGCGCTGGATCTGATCGGCCTGGGCGCAGGCTTCGGCGAGGTCGAGGATGACGTCGCGATCGTTGGGGTTGTTTTTGCGGACGATGTCGAGGGAGAGGATGGCGGTGCGGGGAAGGCCGGTTGCCATGGCGGCCTGGGCGAGGAGGCGGTGGGCGCTGGGATTGTTCGGATCGTTGTTGAGGATTTGTTCGGCGATGACGAGGGCTTCGGCGGGGTTGTTACGGAGGGCGTAATTGCCCTTGGCGAGCATGGGGGAGGCGCTGGCGGAGCCGAGAATTTTCTTGAAGAAACCCCTGGCGGCGCCGGCGCGTTTGAACTGGGTGGCGCGCAGGGCCTCCCGGCACTCGTAAAAGGCGGGCTCGGTCTTCAGGGCCTGGTTGAAGAAGGTGAGCGCGTAATCGTAGTTCTGACGCTGGAGGGCCGCCATTCCCTTTTCGAACTGTTCGCGCAACGCGCGCGGGATCTGGTTGAGCGATTTTTCAGGCATAGGTGAACGACTCGCGCAGTGTGGGGCGCGATACCCGGAAAATCCACGAGAAACGACCGGGCGTCAACGATTGGACCGCGGGCGGAGGCAGGGTTCACGCGGCGAAAATGCACTTGCGCGGAGGCGGTGGCGCTGGTTCATTTGGGAGCCCGGGTGCGCTTATGGTGGAATTGGCAGACACGCTACCTTGAGGTGGTAGTGGGGAAACCCGTGCAGGTTCAAGTCCTGCTAA
>DATKEE010000148.1:0-2930 GCA_035544555.1 Candidatus Methylomirabilota bacterium | reverse complement strand
ATCGCGACCAAAAGCAACGCCGCGCCCAAGGACAGACGATTCCACTTCATATCCTTGCTTAGTTTGATTGAAACCACTTCGCCTGGCGGGGAACTCTCCGAACCATGCGCCTCATTCCGACTGGGCGCAAGCGTGTTGTTCAGCCGTATTGTTCAGCCGATCGCTCCCCCGGCTTTCTCAGAGCCTGTTTTAAAAATCGAAGGGGTCCTGTTTTCCCGGAAAAGGCTCTCTGAAGCCTTGGCGTCGAGCAGCGTGGTCACCAGCGTCACCGAGGCGGGCCGATAACCCCGGCAGCACAACCTGACCCGAAGCACCCGCACGTGCAGTTCCCCGGGAATCTTCCTCCTCCCGTCAAATCATCTTCGCTTCGACCGCCGACACCCGCCGCCGTAAACGACTCTCCAAAAAAGTTTTAGGCACTATCTAAGCGCCATTCGGGACTGACCCCTTTTCGGAGGCTTTGCTTTCCGCGAATTGGCGTTAGGATGGACGGGCGATGACTTCCGGCCCTGCTAATGCGCCTCACCTGGTGCTTTACGACGGCGATTGTCCCATGTGCACCTTCCAGATGCGGACGATCACCTGGCTGGACTGGTTCAACACGGTGAAGTTTCTGCCAATCGCCGATCCTCGCGCGCAGGAGGTTGCTCCCGAGTTGACGCGGGAGTCGTTGTTGGAGGCGATTCATTGCGTCACGCGGGAGGGCAGGATTCACCGCGGCGCGCGCTGCATTCGTTTCGTGGGGATGCGCATGCCGCTGCTCGTCCCGGTGGCGTTGGTGCTCTGGATTCCGGGCGTCATCCAGGTGGCGGAGTTGATTTATCAGTGGGTCAGCCGGAACCGGCATCTGTTGAGTCGTTTGTTCGGATGCCGTGAGGCGTGCGCTATTCTGCCTGCGCGGCGACGCGATGAATCCGCGGCCGGAGAGGAACCGCGGATGGGCGCGGATGGGCGCGGATGGGGATGAGAGAATGAAAGCATGGGATCGCGGACAGCTTGTCCGCGCCTGGAGCAGGTTCACGGGAAGTGCAGGGGAAGATGGGGCAGCATTGGAACGCCGGTCTCCGACCCGGCAAGGACGCGCCACTTGATGTCTTCGGGGTGACGGGAGGTCAGGGCTGCGCGGCATTGCAGCCCTGGAGGTTGGACATTCAGCCGGCTCGACTTTACCGCGAACTTTACCGCGAACTCTGCTTGTGTAACGTCGCACGCCGAGTTGGGAGGTGAAGCCGATGTTGTCTCACAAGAAGCTCAAGGTTCATGGCAAAGGGTTGGAAAGAGCGGAGCGTTTGGCAGTGAAAGCCGCAGCTTACCTGGACCTGTGCGTCGGCAAAGCCGAATTGGATGCGGAGCAACGACTTGCGGGGATGGAGCTGTCGGGCCGCGTCGTGTTGATGTTGCGAGCTTTGTCTGGAAGCCGCCCGGAGTAGTTTCCACCAGTTCGCGGTAAAGTTTGCGGCAAAGTTCAATCTCCAAGGCAGCCTTAGCGAAGGCGCATGGATCAGAGGCAGACGACTTTTTTGCCGGCATTCGATTCGAGGGCGGCGTGGAACAGCCTGTGACTGGCGAGCGCCTCGTCCGGGGTGACGCAGCCGAGGCGGTCGCCGAGGCGGCCGGCGCGTTCGGTGGCGTAGGCGGCCCACATCTGGAGGAAGCAATCCGGAAAACCCGCCTCGAAAATGCCGCCAGTGATGGTGGGAAACGCCAGTTGATGGCCGAGGTCCACGCGTTCCCAGACCTGTTCCCCTGCCCTTCGAAACGTGTGGAGGGCCTTGGGATCGCGCGTGCTGAACCGGACGCCACCATCCGTTCCCAGCACTTCGATGAACCAGGTGTTGGTTTCCCCTGGCGCAAGCCGCTTCATCTCCAGTCGCATGGGCACCTCGTGCCCGTCCACGCTCACTTCGGTGTGCAACATCGCGTTGTCCCATGTATCGCATTCCGCCATGCCGCCTTTGCCGTCGGGACGCCTGGTATGGATTTTCTGCAACTGGGCATACACACGGAGCGGCATCCAACCGAAGCGGAACGGCAGGTGAACGACGTGCATGCCGAGGTCGCCCATCACGCCGATTTCGCCGCAGGTTTTGATCTGGCGCTTCCAATTGGCGGGCTTGTCCGGGTCGAGATCGCTGGAATGCCAGAAGCCGCAACGGATTTCCAGGAGCCGGCCGAGCGCTCCGGAACGAACCGCCTTTACGACTCGTTGAGCCCCCGGAAGGTAAGGGAACTCGGAGCTGCAACGGACGAATCGCCCGGACTTGCGGGCGGCTTCGTGGATGTTCGACGCGGCATGGAGGCCGATTCCAAACGGTTTTTCCGCCAGGAGATCCTTCCCCGCGTTCAGCACGTCAAGGTAAAGACGTTCATGCAGGTTGTGCGGGACGGCCACATAGACGACATCGACTTCGGTTGATTCGAGGAGTTCGCGGTGGTCCTTGGTGAACGACTTGACGGTGGGCACCCTGCGGAACCAGTCCAGCAGACGGTCCTGGAGATCGCAGACGGCGACGAGTTCGGCGCGGACGGGAACACTCTCGAGCACGAACCACCGTCCGAAGGCGCTGGCGGCTTCGCGTCCCATCAGGCCACCGCCAATGATGCCGACGCGCATGACTTCGTTGGAGTTCATGAGGGGGATTGAAGAAACCTTGCGGCGGCGTCGGCGGTGGCGCCGTCATGCACGATGGCCATGAGGGCGCGAGTCATGCCGGCGGGGTTGTCATGCTGGATGATGTTGCGGCCATAAACGATGCCGGCGGCGCCTTCGCGGACCAGTGCCTCGGTGCGTTCCAGAATCTCCCGGTCCGCTGCCCTGCCGCCTCCGCGGACGAGCACCGGAATGCGGCCGGCAATCTCGATCACCTGATGATAGACCTTCACGTCGTCGGTGGGATCGGCCTTGATGATGTCGGCGCCGAGTTCCACTG
>DATKEE010000147.1:0-11458 GCA_035544555.1 Candidatus Methylomirabilota bacterium | reverse complement strand
AAATCCGATGAAGAACACCGCCGGCGCGGGCTCCTTCAGCACGTGCGGGTGCGCCTCCGCCACCTCGATCAGCACCCGTTTGAGCTTCTCCACGTCGCTGCCATAGGCCACGCCCAGCGGCAGCCGCATGCGAACCTTCGGATCCCCGTGACTCCAGTTCGTCACCGGCGTGCTGATGAAGTCCGAGTTGGGCACGATGATCGAAATGTTGTCATTGGTCAGGACGGTCGTGCTCCGGAGGGCGATGCGCGTCACCCGCCCCGCCACGCCGCCGACCTCGACGCGGTCACCCAGGGCGATTGGCCGTTCCATCAGGATGATGAGGCCGCTCATGAAATTGCTGATCACGTTCTGCAGGCCGAATCCGATGCCGACGCCCAGCGCGCCGGCGAACACCGCCAGGGAAGTGAGGTCGATGCCAAAGTTGACGATCACGACATAGAATCCGAAGGCGATGAAGGCGTAGCCCAGCATGCGGCTGATGCCGTATTGAATGGAGGGCTCGAGCCGGGTGCGTTTGAGCGCCTGCTGCAGGATGTACCGGCGCAGGAGCATCTCGGCCAGCACGACCAGGGCGAGGAAGACGATGATCTTGAGTATGGCCAGCAGGGTGAGGTCGAATTCGCCCAGCCGGACGATGGGATGCTGAAGGGGATCGTTCAACAACCCTTCGAGAAACGAGCTGTCGGTCTGGTTGGTTTCATTCATGGATGACCTAAAGGCTTGCCCCCCCGGTGGGTTGCGAATTTAATCTGCTTATGCCAAAGAAGCGCGCCCAAGTCAAAGTTCGTGAAGCCACGCGCGACGACATCCCCCATCTGGTGAAGCTGAACCAGGCCGCCTATCCCACCATGGTGCAGGACAACGTCATCTGGGGGGAATCCCACCTCTACAGCCACCAACGCGTCTTCCCCCAGGGCCAGCTCGTCGCCGAGGTGAACGGAAAACTCGTCGGCGCCTCCGCCTCCCTCATCGTCAATCTCGGACGCGACCCGCTCCGGCCCCACACGTGGTCCGGCATCACCGACAGCGGCTACTTCACCAATCACGATCCCCAGGCGGACACCCTCTACGGCGCGGACGTCTATGTCCATCCGGACACGCGCGGACTCGGCGTCGGCGCGGCGTTGTACGAGGCGCGCCGACAGCTCTGCCGCCGGCTGAACAAGCGCCGGATCCTTGCCGGGGGGCGCCTCTGGAACTACTACGAATACGCGGACAAAATGACGCCCGAGGAATACGCCCAGAAGGTCGTGGACGGCCAGATCCGCGATCTTGTGCTCAGCTTCCAGATGAGGGAGGGGTTTGTCCTGCGCGGCGTCCTGCCCAACTATCTCCGCGATCCCAACAGTCTCAACCACGCGAGTCTCATCGAATGGCTGAACCCGGACTACAAACCCCAACCCGAGGGCAGCCGCAAGGTCCGCATCGCCTGCGTCCAGTACCAGATGCGCAAGGTGAAATCGTTCAACGATTTCGCCCGCCAGGTGAATTACTTCATCGACGTGGCCGCCGATTACGAGGCCGACTTCGTTCTCCTGCCGGAGCTGTTCACCGTCCAGCTCCTCTCCCAGACCGACACCGCCACCCCGAAGGAGGGCATGAAACGCCTTTCCGAATACACGCCCAAATTCGTCGAGTTGATGAAGGGACTCGCGGTGAAGTACGGCCTGACCATCATCGCCGGCAGCCATCCGGTGTACGGTGAGGAGGACCGGCTGCTCAACATGAGCCACATTTGCCTGCCCAGCGGACGCATGCTCACCCAGCCCAAGATTCACATCACCCCAAACGAACGGAAATGGTGGGGCGTCAGCGGCGGCAAATCGCTCCAGGCCATCGACACCCCAAAGGCCAAGATCGGCGTCCTGATCTGCTATGACATCGAATTCCCCGAGGCCGCCCGCTGGCTGGCCGATGAAGGCGCCGAGATCATCTTCGTGCCCTTCTGCACCGACAACCGCCAGGGCTACATGCGCGTACGCTACTGCTCCCACGCGCGCGCCATCGAAAACCAGATCTATGTCGCCCTCGCCGGCAACGTCGGCAATCTCCCCGACGTGAACAACATGGACATCCAATACGGCCAGGCCGCCGTGATCACGCCGTCGGATTTCGCCTTCGCCTGGGACGGCGTGGCCGCGGAAGCCGATTCCAACGAGGAAACCCTCCTCATCTGCGACGTGGACCTGGATGACCTCCATCAATCTCGCAGCGCGGGCACGGTCACCCCCCGGCTGGACCGGCGTCCCGACCTGTTCAAACTCATCGCGAACCTGCCCGCCCTTCCTGTGGATGCGACACCCGGCGAAGGCCCCCTCGGCGATCAACCGAAGATCGCCTCTGTGGACTCCGGCGGGAACGGCAAGCAAATCTCCACCCAGGCGGAATAACCAATCGCCAACGGACCCTTACTTCCCGAGCCGCACTTCGCGGCCGGTGGATGCGGCGCTGTAGAGGGCGTCCAGTATCTGCTGCACCTTGACGGACTGTTCCGCGGGCACCAGCGGCTTTTTGTTCTCGAGGACGGACGAGACGAAGTGCTGCACCCGATCCTCGCTGTGCGGGAGCCGTGCGAGCGTGAGATGCACGGTCTCGTAACCGTTTGAACCGTTCCGGAATTGCCGGGCGGGAAAAAGGGACAGCCCCCCCTGTGTTCCGAGAAGATCGATGCCGATCTCGCGTTGATCGGGATTGTGAAAGCCGGCCCAGCCCGATTCCAGAATCAGACTCCGGCCGCTCTTGAGTCGAAGCAGGGCGACGGCGTTGTCCTCGACATCGAACGTTTTCCGGGTGTCGATCTCACTCTTCCCCCAATCCATTTCGCCCATGCCGCGCGGGCCGAACTTGGAGAAGGTCTGGGCCGTGACGGATCGGACCTCGAACTCGCCCATGAGGTGGAGCGCGAGATCCAGCAGATGAACCCCGAGGTCGCAGAGACTGCCTCCGCCGGAAAATTGCTTCTGGGTGAACCAGGATCCGATTCTGGGGATCCCCGCGCGCCGCAGCCAGAAGGCGCGGGTGTGATAGATTTCGCCCAACTCCCCGCGCTCGATCAACGCCCTGGCCATCTGCACCTGGGCATCGAACCGCATGTTCTGCGCAACCATCACCATGCGTCGAACCTTCCGCGCCGTCTCCAGAATCTTCGCCGCCTCCTTGGCATTCATCGCCATCGGCTTTTCCAGCAGGACATGCTTGCGCGCCTTCAAGGCATCGATCGCAATCCGGGCGTGGAGATGGTTCGGCACGGCTATGGTGACCGCATCGATGTCCGGTTGATCGAGGACATCCCGGTAATCCACGTAGCTGCGGGCAATCTTGAAACGGTCGGCCGCCTCCTTGACCCGGTCGGCATGATTGTCCGCAATCGCCACCGCGCAAGCCCTGGGACAGTGGGAAAGGCTGGACAAATGGTCCAAGCCGATGGAACCGGTGCCGATTACCGCGCATCGAAGCATCTCGGACATACTAAGTTTCGGTTGAGTTGCGTTGACCCGGGGGTTGGAGGTGTTGGCTGGACGTTGGGTATAAGCCGTCCTTAAGTCGGGGTCAATGGAAAAGCTTCATACAGACTGGATTAGAACAGTCCTGAACCGTCTCTGAACGGATGGTGTGGTCCCTGAACAAGGGGTGGTTTCGGGCCTCGCACGGATGCCCTTACGCCCCGCAACCCCTTCCACCGCACCGGTCCATGGAGGGCGGTCCCCCAAATGGCGAGGCGTGGGACCACCTCAGGCTTGATCGTTCCGGCGCCTTTCAATTACTCTGGCGCTACCCGGGAGATTAACCATGAACCGTCCATTCACTTCGAACGCCCGTCCGAGTTCCCTCCTCACATTGTTAGTGGCCGGATCATTGGGTCTCATGCCGGTGGTTTCCGGATTCGCGCAAACCGCCCAAATGCGAATCTACTGCCTGTCCCTGCGCTTTCAGGAAGGGAACGCCGCGGGAGGAGCCGCTCTGCAGTTGACCACGCGGGCTCCTTCCGCGCCGCCGAATGGAGAACTGGCGCCCGCGTTTGATGACCCGAGCCATTACAGCAATTTCATTCTGGAGGTCGATTTCCCCTGGAACCATTGCTGGGCACCCTCGTGGTGGATGTGCCCCCTTCCGGTGACGCCAACCAGAACGGGTTTGTCGATTTCTTCGAATTCACCCAGAACGCCTCCGGGACCACCACGGGTACCTATGCCACCCATCTGGAGAATGGCACTGTGGAAGCCACCTGGAACCGGGCGGCGGGTTCCAAGGATGGCACCTGTGTCCTCCGGTTGACGAGCAACCAGTTCGGTCATCTGGGGGATTTCACGCACACCTTCGAACTCATCGAATACAGCGGCCCCTTGAATTACACCCCCGGAGAGGACACCGTCTCCGGTACCGTCGATCTCATCCAGAGCGGCGCCGAAACCAATCTCCTCGCCGGACCGGTCGCCTTTCAAAAATCCGCTGCCATGCCGTTCGACGAACTCGTGTTGCAGTCCTGGGAATGACGGCCGTCTCAGAGGCGCCAACCGTCGCGGTAATGGTGCCGGATATAGCGGTCCGCTTCCGGAGCATTGGCCGCCCGCAGTTTCGCCGCGTCCCATTCAAGGTCCCTCCCGGTCCGATACGCCACGTTGCCCAGCAACACGGATTCCGTGAGCGCGCCGCTGTAATCGAAGTTGCAGGTGGTCGCCGCTCCGGTCTTGCAGGCCCGGATCCATTCCTGATGATGCCCGATCGAATCCGGAATGGTGGGTTCAGGTCGTTGGAAGTCCCTGAAATTCTCCTCCGGCAACAGGGCATGGCTGTCGTAGCCGGCCAGCAGCATTCCTTTCTCCCCGACGAATAGATTTCCATCCCCCCATTCGGGCAGAATCCCTCCGGAGAAATGGGGTGGCCGCCTGCCGCCCTGGTACCACGTCAGACTCACGGGGGGCAGCGAGCGCCCACCATCGGGATGTTCTCTTCCCGGATACTCATAGCGCACCACCAGCCACGGGGGCACTGTCTCCGGATCAACCGGCGGGCCTTCCGCTTCCACACGGTCCACGTGGTGAAGGTTCAGTGCCCAGTGCGCGAGGTCCATGTGATGGCAGCCAAAGTCGGCCAGTGTGCCGCCGCCAAAGGCCCACCAGTTCCGCCACCAACTGGGATGATAGCTATTTCGAAATGGCCGGTGTGGAACCGGTCCCAACCAGAGATCATAGTCCAGCGAATCCGGCACGGGCGCGAGGGTCGCGTCCTGGTCGCGGCCGTACACCGTTCCAGCCCAGACATGCACCTCGCTCACCAGTCCGATCGCGCCACTCCGGATCAGTTCGACCACGCGACGATAATTACCGTCCGCGTGAATCTGCGTGCCCAGTTGCGTGGCCACCCTCGCCCGTCGTGCCTTCTCGGAAAGGATCCTGGCTTCGGAGACCGTGTGAGTGAGCGGCTTCTCGCAATACACGTGCAGGCGCTGATCCAGCGCCGCCGCCGCGGTCACCGCGTGTGTGTGGTCCGGGGTGCTGATGACCACCGCGTCCAAGTCGCCCCGGTCCAGAAGCCGCCGGAAATCCCGGTAGGTGGCCGCGCCCGGGAACTCCGATGCCGCCGCGCCCAGGTATTTCGAGTCCACGTCGCAAAGCGCGACGATGTTTTCGCCGGCCACTCCGCGGAGATTGGCGAGGGCACGATTGCCGGTCCCGATGATTCCGAGATTGAGACGCTCGTTCGCGGAGATTCGGCGCCGGGGGGTGTGGCAGCCGCCCGTCGCGAGAACAGCCAGCCCCAGGGCGGAGTTCCGGAGGAATTGTCGTCGCTTCATGAGAGCGGCATGTTCGACACGACAGGGGATCCTGGCAACCCGTGATTGTCGCCCCGGAAAACCCGGGTCCGGGTGTCCCAATCCCGAACAGAGTTGTCGTCATTTGGGCATTTCGTCCGGCTTTTTCCACGATTCAACCGCGGATTTCTCGCTGCTGACAACGGCCCTTCATGGATTCTCATTCCCGGCACATTGGATGCTGGAAGTCGCCGCATGTGGATAAAGACGTATTGGAACCGCCTCAGAAGAAAATCCGCCTACTGGGGCAAGCTCGGACAGGACGTCGTGCAGTGTCAGAAGAAGGTCATGGTGTTCGATTATCCGAACATCATCCTGCAGGCCGAAACCGTTGAAGAGGCGACGGACTTTTTCACCAGGGAACGCATCAATCGGAAGCTGGAGTTCGCCGGGATTTACCAGCACGAGCGAAACGTCTGGAAGGAAGTTCATATTCCCAGCCCGCAGACGATGCAGCCGCAGTCTTCGGATCCCTCCGCTTCCGCGGCGTGATTCCCGACACACTCCCGCCCCTGTCCCGCGCTCCGGACCCGGAACGCGGTCCGCCCTGATCAACAGGCTGACCCAGCCTTCCGCCACCCACCGGGCCGTCCCGGGCTCGCGTTACCGCTCAAGGCAGCGCCGGCGTGCGTATCCGATAAAACCGGCTGGCTCCCGGATCCCCGTCGTCATCATGCACCGTCACGGTGCGTGGCGACGCCTCCGCTTCCACGTCCAACAATCTCTCCCACCCGCCGGCCTCCAACGAATCGCGCCTCAAAATGGAATAGCTGCGTTGTGCCGCCGCCGGAAACTCTATCCAGGCATCCCCGCTCTCATCGACGGTCACCGTCAGATGGAGGCGGCTCAGTGGATCACGCGGATCGGTTCCGCTTCGAAACTCATCAACGTTCGAGATTCCGTCCCCGTCGAAATCCTCATGCGCGTCACTCGGGTCGTACGGATCGAAACCGTTCGCAATCTCCCACTCGTCCGGCATTCCGTCCCCGTCGCTGTCCAGGGGCGGGGGGGCGTCCGCGTTCGCGAGCCCGGCTGTCGGCGCCGCCGCCAGCCAGTTCAAGGGTTCATTGCCATACGCCGCGGCCTGAATTCGTTGAAGCGAATACCCCGTGCCATCGGCCTCCGCCGGCCAGAGGCCGTCCCGGCCATACTCCACCGCCTCGACCAGAACATAAGGAACAAAACCGGCATTGGGCCCGCTCGTGGTCGGCGGATCCGGCATTAGCAATTCGATCCGCTCGCCCGCGTTGTCCAGCCGCCCGCCAAACGACCCCATGATTCGCGCGTTCCCAGGCACCTTATACATCGCCTGGAATGCAGCCAGTGTCGCCGGGCTTGCGACCGGATCGAAATCCACGAGCAACATCCGCTCGCCCGCCGCCAGCGTCACGCCCTCCGGAAACACGTAATCCACACCCACCGCCACCCGCCATGTGTTCGCGGGGACCGCGGGATCATAAAGCGGCACGGACGAATCGGTGATGTTGTGCAACTCGAGATACTCGCCCCCATATCCCTCCGCTTCGGACGGCTCGGGTTCCGGATGATAATGAATCTCCGAAAACACAACCGGTCCGACCCGGGGATAAGCGTTCGGAGCGCCCTGCCCCGATCGGAACTCCTCCAGAGTGGCGGGATTCTCCACTCCAAAGGTCGGGCTCTCAAGCGCCACAAAATCCACTCCAATGCTCGTCTGAAATCGCCCGAGCGCGACCCCGTTGGATGAAGCGCCAAACGTCACCGGAATGCGATAGCCTGTCAGATCGCCGCCGGCATCGGCCTCGGACAGCCAGACCGTCTCACCGCGCTCGGACCCCAGCGAGAAAGGCACCCGGGATCCATCCCCACCGTTCAATTGCTCCTCGTAAAACACCGCGAAACCGCCCGCGCTCATTACCGTACCGTCCGGGATTCGATACTTTTGCAGGTCGTCCGGAGAATCGCTCAGAAACCAGCCGCTGAGGTCCACTGTCGTCGAATCGATGTTCTTCAATTCGATCGCGTCCTCCAGAGGCGGGTCCGTGTGGGCGATCACTTCGTTGATGACCACCCGGGTCAGGGAGAGATAATTCGGGAGCCCCGGAGTCGGTGTGGTGACAAACGAAACCAAGGTCGCGCCGCCGTCCGGCAGTCGTCCCTCGGAAACCCCCTCTTCCTGCGGACCAAAAGCCACCGAGTCGAGAACCCCCTGCGTGGACAGGTTGAGGCGCAGGGTTTCTCCGGCGCGATTCAGACTGAACCCGACGTGGTTCGCCCCCGATTCGACCGAGCCATCCGCCTCAAAGCGCACAAACCCCCGTGGCGCAATGAAGCTGAGAGGCGCTATCTTGTGCTGGGTCTGGCCCACCGTGGAGGGGTCGTCGGTCAGGTACAATCCTCCCATGGAAACGGGAAGATCGCTCCGGTTGAAAATCTCAAACCAGTCCTCGCCGCTGGCGGGTCGCGCCATCCATTCGTTGATTCTCAACTGGCCTGGCAACCCCAGCTCCGCGGACGACGCATTGACGGCCCCCGGCGTGGGCTGGCTCATCAAACGCCACTCCCCGCCGCTGCGACCCACCGAATGATCCCGAAGTTGCGGCCCATATTCCACGCGGTCCATCAGCCGTGCGTCCGCGTCGTAAAAATAGATCCCCCCGCTCTGACCCGGCAACGAACGCCCCGTGTTCGGTTCCGGTGTCACCGTCGTCGTCGCCTCGGAGGATCCATCGAACCACACCACCAGATGCTCTCCGGCGCCGAGACTGGATCCCTCGGGAAAGACCCATTGCGTGGGATTGCCGGGATTCAGACTCAACCTCATTCCGCCAAGGTCGAACGCGGCTTCCGTCGGATTCGCCAACTCCACCCAGTCCGCCATCCGTCCTTCGCTGTTCGGCACGCCGGCCACATTGCGCGCCATGAACTCGTTCAGAATCGGACCGTCCTGGGATGGGATGTAGTTGCTCGATTCCGGACTCGCCGTGCCGGGGAACGCGATAATCTCCGCGTCGCCGTCTGGAAACCTGCCTTGCGAGACGCCCGCCGCCTGCGTCGTGTAGTTCACCTGATCGAGTTCCGTTCCAGCCTCGTTCAGGAGGCTCAGCGTTCCGGACGTCGCGGCAAGTTGCAGGTCCAGGCGATTCGCGCCCGGATTCCCGTCCGGATACAACACGGCGAATCCGCCGGGCGCCAGAAAGGACAATCTGTTCAATTGGGACACACCGCCATTCACGGCAAAGGCCAGCCCCTTCAAAGCCACCGGCAGATCCGGATCCCGGTTGAACAACTCGATCCACTGCGCGGCACCGGGCATCGGGTTGGCCAGCCACTCGTTCAAGGCCACCGACTCCTGCGAACCGATCACGGCCGCCACGTTCGCCGCTCCCGGCGTCGGATCGGTCAGGATCCATTCCCCCGAGCCGGGCTCCAGAACCCCGATCGAGTAATCCGGTATCTGCATCCCGAATGTCATGGCGTCCACCCGCTGACCGTCCGGATCATGCAACCACACCGTCTCACCCCGCCGCCCCAGCCCAAAACCCGTATGCAACCCGGGAGCCCCGAACTCACTGTCACACCACACCACCAGGTAATCGTCCGCGGGAAGAATCGCGCCCGCCGGAAACACAAACCGCGTCGGATTGTTTCCGTCATCACTCAGACTCCAACCCTCCAGGTCAATGTCCGACCCCGTCGGATTGTGGAGTTCGATCCAGTCCGGAAACGTTCCGGCATGCGGAACCGACCCCCGGTTGTCGGCCATCATTTCACTGAGGCGCGGTCCCTCGGGCAACGGAGCGGGTAACACGCTGTAACCCGGACTGCCCCATTCGCCCGCGCGGGCGTGCCAGTTCAGCGGGTCGTTCGGATCCCCGAATGGATCCACGATCTCGAGCGACGGCCCCTGCCCGTCCGCCTCCAACGGCCAGCCATTTTCATCATCATAGGTCACCGACGTCATCGTCACTCCCCGCGCGTCGATCACCGCGATTCGCTCCCCTCCATTGGACAGATTGCCTCCGAAATAACCCGCCACCGCCACACCGGGATAGCGGGACGCAAAGGCCGCCGGATTCTCATCGGAGGCCAGCACCAGAAAGGCCCCCGGAGCCAGCATCGTGTTCTCCCAAAACTCAAACTGGATCCCCTCGAAGCGGGCCAGACTCAGATCGAGCGTCGTATCCCCCACGTTCTTCAGCTCAATGAATTCATACGCGGAACCGCCCACCGGATTGTACATGATCTCGGTGATGCGCAGGGGAACACCCGGACCTCCGACCTGAAACGCGGCCTCGGACAACGCGCTCCAGTTCCCGCCGTTCAAGGCGCGCGCCTTCAATACCATGCCGCGATCGAGGATCAATGGCGCCCCGTTCGTGTATCGAACGGCGTCGGGCGCCACGCTCCCGCTGAACCTCACCCGCGGGTCCACCCCGTTGGTCGTGTAGTAAATGTCACCCTGAGGGGCCGACAGGCTGACCGTCTGGCCGGCCGGCACCCTCCCCCCGTGGGGGTCAAGGACCGGTGCCGCCACCGCCGTCAGCAGTCCCGCCGACTGCAGGTGCTGCATGATGATGGCACGACGCTGAGGAATCCATATCCCCAGAATGGTCGTGTTCATCCGCGGCAACACACCCGCCATCGCGAAGCGCAAATCAAGAAACCGCGACGTGATGTGGTCGTCCGTCAACGCGCCTTCGTTGAATAAATGCTTCTGAATGCGGTCGGCAAACAGCAGCCGGAACTCCGGACTGAGCCGGAGCGCCTGATAGAAATGCGCGATGTCGGCATCCCGCGCCAGTTCCTCCGTCAACGTGTTGACGTTCACCGAGCGCCCCTGGTTTCCAAACGCCCATTCCGCGTCCCAGACGTAGAACCGGAATTTCGCGCCCGGCACCCGTTCGCGGGCGGCGCGCCAGTTGTTGTGCGGCCAGTCGCCGGTGCCGGCGTAGATGTTGACCAGCAGATAATCCACGAAGTTCACCAGATCCAGCCGCCGGTCCGCCTCCGCGTAATTCGAGGCTTGGCTCATGTCCCGGCCAACAATCGCGTTGCGCATGGCGTTCCACTCCACCGTGTCCCCCTCGCGCACCTCCCCGAACTGTGCGATCAAATCCCATTCGTTCGTTCCCCCGTGCCACGACCTCAAAAAATCCGCGTCAATCCGTTCCGTGGGATTGTAATATCCCTGGTGTTCGCCATTCAAAAACAGCGTCACAAACGTTCCCTGACTCGCCACGTGGCCCATGTCGGAAGCCAGACGCCGCACCAGTTCATCCACGACGAACGGGTTCGAATGATCGTTCATCCCCGCGCGAAGCACCAGCTTGTCGAACACATCCACCGGCGAGCCCGGCATCACCGGATACGTCAGTTCGCTGGCCCCGTAATCGCCCCGGAAATAAAGCCGAAAGGAATACTTGCTGAACGGCAGGCTCCCATTGGGGTCATAGCGCTGGCGGACGTAATTCCCGCCCTGAATCCTCAATCCCGCGTCGATCTGAAACCCCCCGTTGTCCGCCGCCTCGATCCACTCGACCGATACCGGCCGCTCCCACGCAAGCCCGCGCTGGGTGGTGTTCCGCGGATTGGTCTCCATGATGCCGGTGGATCCCCAGAGGTTGTTCGACCGGGTCAGCAGGGAGACAACCGGCAGCGACT
>DATKEE010000146.1:0-4526 GCA_035544555.1 Candidatus Methylomirabilota bacterium | reverse complement strand
ATGCCGTCCATCCCCTTCATGCCGTCCATCCCCTTCATGCCGTCCATCTCCTTCATGCCGTCCATCTCCTTCATGCCGTCCATCTCCTTCATCCCGCTCATGCCGTTCATGCCCGGTTGATCGAACTTGCCGGCGCGCACGGCACTGCCGGGCATGCCCATCGAGCCGCCCGGAGTTAATGCCAGCACGCGTTTGAGCGTGAGACCGCCCATGGTGACGTAGAGATTGGGAAACGGGATGTCGGGCGCGGCGTGCCGCGGGCCGGAACCAATCCACAACGACGCGCGCCCCGATCCATCATGAGCCGTCGCGCGAAACTCGTAGCTGCCCTCCGCCGGCACTGTGACGATCACGTCATACGTCTCGGCCACGCCGATCAGCAGCCGCCTTTCGTCGAAGGGCCGCACCGGCAGTCCGTCCGCCGCGATGACCTGCATCGGGCCGCCGGCAAACTGCAAATAGAAGAACGTGGAGGCGGAACCCGCGATGACCCGGAGCCGGATCTTCTCGCCCGGCTCGCCGGCGAGGGTCTGTTGCGGAGCGCCGTTGAGCAGGAAGCGATCGTAGTAAACATCGGCAAGGTCCATGGGCGGCATGCGTTGGAGTTCCCGGGAGAAATAAGCGCCCAGCAGGCCGAGTCGCGCCGCACCCAATACGCTTTGACCGCTGCCTTTCCGAATGGAATACCACTCACTGCCACGTTTGAGCGTGTGCAGCACCGAACTCGCGTCCTCGTCCGTCCAGTCGGACAACACCACGACGTGATCGCGGAGCCCGTCAAACTCGCCGGCGGACTTCGGCGCGATGACCAGCGCTCCAAACAGTCCCCGTTGTTCCTGGAGCATGGTGTGGCTGTGATACCAGTAAGTGCCGGATTGCCGGAGATCGAACTCGTAAGTGAACGTCTCGCCCGGCGCGATAGGCGGATACGTCAGGAAGGGCACGCCGTCCATGGCATTGGGCAGCAGAATCCCATGCCAGTGAATCGAGGTCTCCACGTCCATCCGGTTGTGGACGCGAATGACGGCGTGGTCGCCCTCGGTGAAACGCAGGCTCGGCCCTGGCAGTTGGCCATTGATCGTCATCGCTTTGACGGGATGGCCGGTGAAGTTCATCTCCTGCCGCGCAATGGTGAGGTCATATTCCACCGTCGCCGCCCACAACGCCGCCCCCGGCACAAACAGCGTCAGGCTGCCCAACAACGCCACCACCAATTTTATGAGTTTTGCGAGCGCCCGGCGATGGGCGTTTTGGGAGCAGTCATGAGTTTTCATTGCTTGGTCGAATCAGCCTGCCGCCGCCTCCTGCATGATTTCAACAATCGTGAGCCTGGGATTGCGAGTTGGTTGGGGGAGGGCTTCCGGCTAACGATCGGTCAACCGACCGAGGGTGGAAGCCAACGAAGACTTCAACTTGTCAGCCGCTCCGATGATGGCTCCGTCAAGGCTGTCCGACTCATCTGTAACCGCAATCGGTTGGCGACCTTCAAGGCGCGCTTCCATTATGCAACGCTTGTCCCTGCCTCCGGTTTTTTCGCCGTTCTCGTCGCTGAGGTGGACCTCGACGCGGGTAACGTGTTTTGCGAAGTGGCCGAGCGCTCCGGTGATGGTGGCTTCGGCCTTCACAACCAGCGATTCGCGACCCGTGATGTGATTATCGGTATTGATCTGGATTTTCATGATTTTATTTCCCGGCATTGTTCATCATGGCTTGTTCGGTCTCATTCGTTTACCACACCTCGACCTCAATCGGCAGGAGGTGGTTCACGATGTAGCTACGGCGGTCCTGGTCGCGCTCCGTTGGTTGGGTGCGGGCCTTCCGAGTCCGTCGCGCGGGCCATGAGCGGCCATATGTTCTCCGGACCGTCATCTGGGAAACACCCTTTCCAATGCGAACAATCCCACGGTAAGCAGCACCGCAAAAATCAACATGGGCAACAGGGCAAGACCGCTCAGGAGACCGGCGCACTGTGTTGCCTTCCTCATTTCGTCTCGTTTTTTCGGTCGCCTTCAACCGGGAAGCCCGCCTTTTCCCATGCTTGCCAGCTTCCGGGGATATTGCAGACACAGCCGAATCCTGCCTGTTGGAGAATGCTGGTCGCGATGCTCGCGCGATAGCCGCTGTCGCAATACACCGCCGTTGGATTGGCCCGGTCCAGCTTCCCGAGGCGCTCGCGCAGTTCTCCCAGAAAGACATGGCGGGCATTCGGGATGTGACCGCTCTTCCAGTCATCCGGTGAGCGCACATCGAGCAGTTGCAGCGTCTTGTCCGCGCGTTTGATTTCATGCACCGTCATCTGCCCGACCGATTCCAACGGCAGACCGGCGTTGTTCCACGCCGTCATTCCTCCGACGAGGTAGCCGGCGAACCGGGTGTAACCGGTGCGGACAAAATAGCGGACTATTTCCTTGAGCTGATCGTCGGACTCCAGGACCAGCAGAAGCGGTTTCCTGGGATCCAGCAGCCAGCCAGCCCAAATCGAGAGCATCGGTTTGCCGCCGATACTGAGCGCCCCCCGGATATGCCCGCCGCCAAAGGCCAGCATCATGCGGGTGTCAATCAGCACATTGTCCTTTTGCTTGATTGCCCCCTTGAACAATTTCGGGGGCAGCCCGCGCACATTGGGGAGGTTGCCGAGGATCTCCGGGCCTTTCGCGTTCACCTTCTTCATCCGGGGATAGTACGCCGGCGTGGGCGGAGCGGTGGAGAGTGCGCAGTCGGTGAAGCGTTTCTCCTGGTCGAATTGCAGGAACGCGTTGAAGCGTCGCTCATGGCCAATCGTGCTGCTCAGACGGTCGCCGATGTCGGCACCGCACGGCGAACCGGCGCCATGCCCCGGATAAACAATGACCCCATCGTCCAGCTTCAGGTAAAAATCGCGCAAGGTGTGAAAGAGCTTTCCCGCGAGCTTCTTCGCCTGAGCGCTTCCGAGGAGATCGGGACGTCCGGCCGAACTGACAAACAGCGAATCCCCGGTGAGCACGCCCCAAGGCGCGTCCGGATGGTCCTTCTCCGCGACCAGATAGGCGACGTGTTCCGGTGTGTGCCCGGGCGTGTGCCGAGCCGTGATCCGGGCAGAGCCGAACTTGAAAATGTCTCCGTCATGGATTGGCTCGTGGGCAAAGCCGTAGCGCGCCCCGCCTTCGTGACTGACGAATATTTTCGCGGTCTCGACCCGCGCGCATAGTTCGCGCGCGCCGCTGACGAGGTCGGCATGGATGTGCGTCTCAAAAATGTGCGTGATCGAAACCTGCTTCTCGCGGGCGAGTTCGAGGTAGCAGTCCACGTCCGCCCGCGGATCGAACACGGCAGCGACGCCTTCGGAATCATCGCCGACCAAATAGGAAAGTTCGGCGATGCCGTCGGTTTGGACTCGTTCAAAAATCAGGGCCACAAAATTTTTGGATTCGTTCGCGGTTGGGGATGACGTCGTCCGAGGAATATCAGCGCGAAGCCGATTATGACTTCATGCTTCTGGAATCATGCCATCGCGGGCCGTTAGGAATGAGAGCAGGTCGGCATTGAGCTTGTCCTTGTGCGTGTCGGTGAGACCGTGGGGTGCGCCGGAATACACGATCAGGTTCGCGTTCCTAACGATTTTGGCTGAGGCTCTGCCTGCCGCATCAATCGGCACGATCTGGTCGTCGTCGCCGTGAACAATCAGCGTCGGCACGTCGAACTTCTTGAGGTCTTCGGTAAAATCCGTCTCGGAGAACGCCTTGATGCAGTCGAAGGTGTTCTTGTGACCGGCTTGCATCCCCTGGAGCCAGAACGAGTCGATCATGCCTTGCGAAACCTTGGCGCCGGGCCGGTTGGCCCCGAAAAACGGGCCGCTGGCGAGATCCTTGTAGAACTGAGAGCGGTCGTCACTTGAGCCCCGGCGGATCTTGTCGAATACCTCCATCGCTAAGCCACCAGGGTTGGCGACTGTCTTCAGCATCAGCGGCGGGACGGCGGAGATCAACGCCGCCTTGGCCACCCGTTTCGTGCCGTGGCGGCCAATATATCGGGCGACTTCCCCGCCGCCTGCGGAGAAGCCGATCAGGACGGCGCCCCTCAGGCCGAGCGTTTCGATGAGCTCCGAGAGGTCGTCGGCATAGGTGTCCATCTCGTTGCCGTTCCAGGGCTGGCTCGACCGGCCATGGCCGCGCCGGTCATGGGCAATGCAGCGATAGCCCTTGGAGGTCAGAAACAGCATCTGAGCCCCCCAGCTATCCGCGTTAAGTGGCCAGCCGTGGCTGAACACGACGGGCGGTCCCGCGCCCCAGTCCTTGTAGTAGATCTGCGTACCGTCTTTCGTTGTAATCGTGTTCATAATCTGTGTCTTTCTTTTTGCCTGGGATTGACGCAGACGCAGTCGTCACGGACCGCCCAGAAGCGGGCGCGTCCGTATTTGCTGACGGTGGGCCTCCGGTTTGCGAGAGTACGTCTTCGATCACGACCCCATCTTTGGGCCGGAATGACGGGCGCCGCCATGGGGTATACACCTATGGGGATCAACCCTAAGGCAGGGACGGAGCCGTTGG
>DATKEE010000145.1:0-4756 GCA_035544555.1 Candidatus Methylomirabilota bacterium | reverse complement strand
GTCAATTACGACACGAGCAACACATCGGATGGCGACATTTTTTTCCGGGTGGGGGACGGCGGGTTTGGCCAGGGCCAGACCGGGTATGAGGGCGACACGGTGATGCAGGTCGGGCAATGGCACCGGGTGGCGTTTGCGGTGGATCTGGCGGCGGCGACCCCGGTGGTGACGAAGTTTCTGGACGGGGTGAAGCACTCGGACTGGACGCTGGGGCAGGGATTGGACGGCCGGCGCGCGATGCCGGAGTTCGCGGTGCTCTTTGGGGACAATGGCGACGAGCGCATTGCGTGTTATGTGAACAGCATCCAGGTCCGGACCGGCAAACTGCCGGATGGCGACATCGCGGCGCTGGGCGGGCCGTCGGCGGACGGGATACCGCGAGTCATTCCTCCCAATCATGTGACCGGGCAATGGGACTTCACCGGCGGCAACCTGGCGGCCACGATTGGGCGCGATCTGGAGTATTTCGATGGCGCGGCGGGGCAGACCAGCGCGAACACGGAGTTTGGGACGACGACGGGTCTGGGGGTCGGCGACATTGCCGGCGAACCCGCGAATGTGATGTTCGTTCCTGGCGATCTGAGCAACCAGATCGGATACATCATGCGACACGGCATCGCGCCGAACGGAGGAGGGACACTCGTGAATCAATACACGCTGATCATGGACATCCATTGGGCGAACGCCGGTCCGGGCTTCGGGTCGTTCGTCAATTACGACACGAGCAACACGTCGGACGGCGACATCTTCTTCCGTGTGGGGGACGGTGGTTTTGGCCAGGGCCAGAACGGGTATGAGGGCGACACGGTGATGCAGGTCGGGCAATGGCACCGGGTGGCGTTTGCGGTGGATCTGGCGGCAACGACCCCGGTGGTGACGAAGTTTCTGGACGGGGTGAAGCACTCGGACTGGACGCTGGGGCAGGCGCTGGACGGGAGGCGTGCGATGCCGGAGTTCGCGGTGCTGTTCGGGGACAATGGCGACGAGCGCATCGCCGCTTATGTGAACAGCATCCAGGTCCGGTCGGTGAAACTTTCGGACGCGGAGTTGGAATTTCTGGGAGGACCGACCGCTGCGGGGATTCCGGTGGTCATTCCCATGGCGGCGCTTCCCGTTCTCACGGTGGCGCGTTCCGAAACCGGAGTGAACCTGTCGTGGCCGGGCGAGGTGACCGGGTTTGTTCTTGAGAGTGCCGAGGATCTGAGCGACCCCGTGTGGACGACGGTTCCCGGAGTGGCGGACAACAGCGTGACTGTTCCGCTGGAGGCGGGGAACCGCTTTTTCCGGTTGCGCCAGTAATCGCCGAAACTTGGGCGTGTCGCGCAGACCGGAAGCCTGCAGAGGGTTTGTAAGCGCGGGTTTAAAATATCTTCATGGGATCGCGGCTCGCGATCCGTGGGCCGCCTTCGGACGGTTTGCGCAAGAGGCCGCCTGAAGGCGGGACACCGAACCGTGGATTGTCCAAACGGGCTTCTACTCGGTCGTGTTCCATTCGTTGAGGCGCGGAGTTTTTTCCCGGACTTCCTGCATGAGCTGAGCGGCCTCATCCGGGGTGCGGGTGATGCGCGGGCGGAGGAAAACCATGAGCTCGACGTTCCGGGTGACCGTGTCCTGCTTTTTGAACAGCCAGCCCAGCACGGGGATGCTGCCCAGGATGGGGACCTTCCGCACGATTTCGGATTCCTCGCGCTGGATGATGCCGCCGAGCACCGCCGTTTGCCCGCTCTTGATCAGCAGATCGGTGTGAAAATTCCGGGTGTCCAGAATGGCGCCGCCGAACAGGGTCTCGCCGCTGCGGATGTTCGAGGATTCCGCGTGGATCTTCAGGGAGACTTCCTCCGAGTTGTTGATGTGCGGGGTGACCTCGAGGATGACGCCGACGTCCTTGTACTGGAAGCTGTCGTTTCGTCCGCCCTCCTGGGTGTTGAGGCTCGATGAGATGAAGGGCACCTGGGCGCCGACGAAGAGCTTGCCGAGTTCGTTGTCGGAGACATTGATCTGCGGCTCGCCCACGACGGTGGCGTCGGTGTTCTTGCGGAGGAACTGGATGAGAAGGTCCAGGTTGACGGAGGCATCGAGGATTCCGGAGTGCAGCACAGCGGGATCGGCCGAACCAGTGAACAGCCGCAGGTACTCGACGGAGCCGGTCGGGATGATCGAGTTGTCGAAGTCATCGGCGTCGAAGACGCGGCTGCCATCGGGCGACCAGCGGACGCCGAGGCGGTCGCGGAAGTCGCTGGAGACCTCGATGATTTTGGCCTCGATGAGGACCTGGGCGGTGGGGACATCGAGTTCGTTGACCAGTTTCAGAATCTGGGGGAGGAAATGGACGTTGGCGGTGATGAGGAGCGAGTTGCTGCGGGAGTCGGGAACGATGCGGACCCGTCCGATCAGGTCGCTGGCCGGGCGGACGGTGGTGCCGTCGGTGGATCGGAAGTTCTCGGGCTGGCCGCCGAGCCAGGGGAAGTAAGTGTCATCGTCGCGTTTGCGTTCCAGTTGAAAGCCGCTCTGGCCGGAGGAGGCGTTCTGTTGCTGGACGCGGGGGTCCTGCTGGGGTTGTTGTTGCTGCGCGGTCTGGCGGAGGGGCGGGGAACCGCCGCGGGCGAAGAGGATATTGAGATTGTTGGCGACGGGAATGGACTCGGCGAACTTGAGTCCGAGCCGGATGGTGGATTCGCCGGCCTGGGAGGGGACGTCGAGTTGTTTGATGACCGCCTCGACGGCGGCGAGGTTTTCGGACGAGTTGGCGCTGATGATGATGGAGTTCGAGTAGGGTTCGCTGGTGATGCGGACCTTGCCGTAAAGCCGGCCCGCCTCGGTGTCGTCCTGGCCTGATCCGGTGTTGAAGGAATAGATGTAGTCCCAGTAATCGCGCTGTTGCTCCCGCTTGAGGAAGAGTTCGTTCAATACATCCTCAATATCGACGGCGCTGACGAATTTCAGGGGAATGATCCGGGGCGCGAGCGTATTGTCGGTGACCGGTTCGTCGAGGGCACGGATCATCTCCGCGATGCCCTCCATCTGGGCGGGGGGAGCCTGGATGATGACGACATTGCGGCGGCGGTCGGCGACGACGCTCATCTTGCGTGAGCGGCCGGCGGAGCTGGAGGGGAAGGAGTAGTAATAGATGTATCTGGCCGTCGGCGCCTGGCCGTCGTTCAGTTCGCGTAATTGTTCCGCCACGTCCTCGGCGTCGGCGTTTCGAAGGGGGAAGGTTCTGACGATCTTGTCCTGGGCGTCCGGTGTATCGAGTGTCTGCACCAGCTCCTCGATGGCCTTGAAGTTGGCTTCACTGGACAGGACGATGAGCGAATTGGAGAGGTCGTTCGCGGAGACTTCGATCATGTCCTTGAGCGATCGGCCGCTCATTTTCTGGTAGAGAGGGGCGATATCGGCGATGAGATCCACCGCGTTGACGTGTTTGAGGGGGAGGACACGGATGGCGACGTCGGCCGGTTTCTGCGCGTCGAGGACCCGGATGAGTTCCTCGATTTCCGGGATGCGGGAGCGGGGAGCGGAGACGATGAGCCGGTTGGAAGTGGGATCGGGCCAGAACCGAACCTGTTCGTCGCCGGTGGCGGTGGACGGGGGGGATCCGGAGGACGGCGGGGACGAGGGCTGGGGCATGCCGGGCATCATGACTGTCGGGCGGCTGCCGCGAACGGAGGAAGACGGGGAGGAAGGAGAGGACGGCGGAGCCGGTCGTTCGTTCAACACCAGGGTCAGCAGGCTGGCGAGCTGCTCCGCCTCGGCGAACTTCAACGCGTAGATCCGGATGTCCGAATCAGACGGGGAGGCGAGGTCGAGCTGGGGAATGAGTTCGGCGAGCAGGCGGATGTTCTCGGTGTAATCGGTGGCGATGATGCGATTGCCACGATCGTCGGCCTCGAGGGTTCCCTTTTCGGAGAGCACACCCTTGAGGCGTTCGGAGATCTCGGAGGCGGTGAGATGTTGCACTTGGAAGACTTTCATGAGCCGCTGGCGGCCTTCGGGGATTTCGCCCGCCGCCGGGGCCATGAGTTCCGGGCTCATTTTGGGTTCCTGCCCCTCGGGGACGATGAGGATCGCGTTGCTGGATTCGATGGTGGCGAAGCCTTCGAGGGAAAGGGCGCGATAGATGAGATTGAGGGCGTCGCGTTTCGAAACCTTGCTGGAGCTGACGATGGTCAACTGGCACTGGACGCGGGGATGCTTGACCACGCTCTTGCCGGTGGTCTTCGCCAGCCATTGCACGATCATGTCAATGTTCGCGCCCTGGAAGCTCACCTGGATTCCGTCCTCGCTGTCCTCGTCCTCATCGGCACCGGAAGGAGGTCCGCCGGGGGGAGGCGCGGCGGGAGGAACGGGCGCGCCTTCGCCGGGAGCGGAGGCCTCGGCTGTGGCATTGCTCAAGGGTTGAGCAGGCGCGTTGGTCTCCGCGCCCGGGCTGCTGGCGGCGTCCGGGGGACCGTTGGTGGACGCGTTGGCGGGGGGCGCATTGGTGGCGGGCGCATTGGTGGCGGGCGCATCCGGGTCGTTGCCCTGTGTGGCGGGTGGATCGGAGGTGGTGGTGGCGGACTGGTCGCTGGATTGATCCGGGGAACACGCCGTCAGCGCGAAGGCGACGCATGCGACACCGAGTGTGATTGCGAACCGGTGGCCGGTGAGATTGGGATGGGGTCTGACTTTCACTGTTGGTTCTCCTTGTCTTTGGGGACGAGGCTTTCGCCTCCGAACCCTGAAAAAAGCATCAATTCCTTTTGCTCGCCCTGTTCCT
>DATKEE010000144.1:0-7998 GCA_035544555.1 Candidatus Methylomirabilota bacterium | reverse complement strand
GTTTCCCGCGGTGTCCTCGATGGCATAGAGACCGGAGAAGAGGATGGAGTCGCCATTGACGAGCGTGCGGGTCTGGGGTTCGGGGGGGATGTGGAATGGGACGGGATGGAAGGTGACGGTGTATTCGCCCGGGGGCGGGTTGGTCAGGGTGGTGTCGAGGCCCGCGCCGGATTCAGTGAGCGGACCGTCGAGGGACCAGGTGGCCTGGGAGAGGTTGTTGGTAATATGGATGGCAGTGGGCGCGGTGCCGCTGACGGCCACGGCCACGTCGTCCACGAGCCATCCGGCGCGTGAAAAGGAGCTCAGGAAGTCGAGGGAGATCAGTTCGTAGACCCAGACCAGATGGATGACCTGGCCCATGAACGGGGTGAGGTTGATCTGCTCCTGCTCCCATCCGTTGGAGACCTGGCCGATGGACCACTGGCCAACGGGGAAGGATTCGGCGCCGTCGATGGGAATGACCATGACGGTGCCGCCCTGAATGAAATCGAATTCGCCGAGTTCGGTGAAGTCGTAGCTGTGCCAGAAGGTGAGGGTGGCTTCGGCGCCGCCGGTGAGCGCGATGGGCGGGCTGATGAGGAAGCTTTGGGCGATGTCGATGGCGCGGCCGTTCAGATTGCTGCCCCAGGCATTTTGCGGGGAGTGGGCGGCGGATTCGTGTCCATTGGCCGGGGTGCCGAGCTGCCATTCCGCCTCGGTTTCTTCGCTTGAGAACACGGTCCAGTTGGTGGCGCCGGATTCGAAATCATCGGACCATGGGGGGAGGATTGGGGCAGGAGTGACGAAGGTGTGGAGCTGGCCGTTGTTGATGTCCTCGGTGGCGTTGCCGGCGGCATCGCGGCTGACGACCTTGTAGTAATAGGTGCGGTTCGGCTGGAGGCCGGTGAGGGTGAGGGCATGAGATTCGGAGAGCGCGGCGCGGAAGGCGGTGCGGCCGAGGAAGGTGGATTCCCCGAACTGGACCAGAGCGTCGCCCGGTTCGCTCGTTTGCCAGGAGATGACGGCTTCGACGTAATCGGGTTGCGCGGAGACGTTGCTGATTTCGAGAGGGATGGTGTCGATGTAGGCAGAGGCAACGTTGGTGACATCGAGGGAGGCGTCGAAGTATTGGATCCAGACGGTATCGCCGTGGGTGGCGCGGCGGGGGTTGGCGGTGGATTGGGAGGGGGTGGACGCGAGGTTGATGGAGCCGCGGAAGAGGCCCGGGCGGGGGGTTTCTTCGAGGGTGAATTCGCGGCCTTCGGGTTCGGTGTCGCTGTGGGCGCGGAGGGTGAGGATGCCTTGACCGGCGAGGTCGGAATCGGCGACTTCGGCGGTCAGCGTGGAGGGCAGAGTGTAGGCGGCGCGATCCAGGGCGAGGGTGCCGAATCCGCCGAAGCCTGGGGCGAGGAAGCGGATAGCCTGTTCGACGAAGGCGGTGCGGTTGTTGGGTGGCTCGCCGGACAGCGGGATGGTGTCGAGGGGGAAGGAGAGGAACACGACGCGTCCGGCGGAATCCTGGCCGGTTCGGGGGTAGCGAATGCCAACGGTTGCGGACGAGAATGGATCGGTTAGAAAGGAGACCGCATCCTGAGTGGGGGTGAGGTGGTCGGAGAAATCGGGGCCAAACCCTGTACCGGGAAAGAAATCATACTGGGTATAGTCGAGATTCACGGCAATCCCATCCGAGATTGGATCATCTTCCACCCCCTCAAGCGCTGGCACCTCGGCGTCCTCGACGTACTCAGCGACATGCAGGACGTTCCTGATGAAGTCCTCCGCACCATTCTCAGTGAGCCGGGTAGTTGCCTCCATTGAAGCGATCAGCAGTGCGCCCCCTCCGTCGAGATACTCGGTCAGCGCCTCCTGCTCAGTAATCTGAAGGGTGCCGAAGAATTCGGGGAGCCGCCATATGACGACCGCATAAGGAATGAGGTCATGCAATGCCGGAGACCCGTTCACCTCGGTTTCCCAAATGTCGTACCGGATGCCCGCCTGATCGAGTGCGGTGGTGTAGCCGACGATGCTGGGTAGTTCAACAAACCCATCCTCGGACACAATGACCAGCGCGTCCGGCGGCGGTGCGGGAACAAACGTGAACAGCGCGCCGTTGTTGTCATTGGTGGTGGAATTGCCGGCGGGATCGGTGGCGACGAGGAGGAACTGGTAGGTGACGCCGGATTCCAGGCCGGACAGTTCGACGTCCTGGGAGGCGCGGAAGGCGGCGTTGGTGACGCTTTGATTGAGATTGCCATCGATGCCGTAGCGGACGATGCCGGAGGCGGGTTCATCGGTGTCCCAGGAGAGGATGACCTTGGCGAATTCGTTGGTGGCGGAGACGGGGCCGAAGACTGGCGGGACAAGGTCCACGACGGCCGTGGCGGTTCGCGGGCCTTCGGGAGATGTGTCGAGATAGGTGCCTTCGATGATGTCGCCATGCGCCACCTGGAGGCTTGTGTCGGAGGTGGAGGGCGCGGTGACGAGATCCACGGCGCCGGTGAAGACGCCGCGGTTTCCCATGGCTTCGAGCGTGACGGTGAAGCCGGCGGGATCGGTGGTGCTGTGGAGATCGATGGAGGCGGAGGGATCGCCGGCGAGATCGAAGTCGATTAACCGGATTTCCATGCGGTCCGGTGCTCGATAGGCGCGGCGATTGAAGACAAGGACGCCGGCGCCCGGGAGGGGGAGGGCGCCGGAGATGACGAGGGCGAAGTCCTGATCGATTTCCTCCGTATCGCGCGCGGCATCCTCGGGGACATTGAAGGCGCTGACTCGGACAATGTACTCGCCCGGAAGGGGGTCGGGGAGGTGGACGGCTTCGACATTATTGATGCGGTCGGGAGTGAGGGCATTGGGGATGGAGCTGCCGTTATCGAAGCGATTGCCGAGGTAGAGGGTGCCGTCGGGGCCGGTGACTTCGAGATCGAGGTCATTGACCAGGGCGGGGACGGCTGCCGGCAGTCCGGGGACGTCGGTGTAAGCGAGGGTGATTTTGAGGGGTTGATCGCTGTCGCTGACGACGACGCGTTGTTCGTAGGTGGCGCCGGTCTGGAGGCGTTCGGTCTGGTCGAGGTAGAGGTAGCCGCGATCGGCGCCGATGATGCGGGTGAGATCGACGCGTCCCCAGCCTTCGTCGTGATTGGGGGCGGGGGCGGTTTCGATGGAGTTATCCATGTCCACGGCGGCATTGATGAGTGCGGCCTTGACGAGTGCGGGCGAGGGGGGCTGGTTGGTGACGGTTTCGCGGTAAAACTGGAGGAAGACGGCGGCAGCGCCGGAGACCTGGGGGCCCGCCTGGCTGGTGCCGCCCTGGTATTGGTAATTGGGGGAGATGGGGAGCCAGGCGTTCTGATCGGTGGCGGCGGCGGACTGAAGAGAGGCGATCCAGGTGCCCGGGGCGACGACGTCGGGTTTGATGCGGCCGTCCTCGGCTGGGCCGCGGCTGGAGAAGTCCGCCATGGTTTCCTGGCCGGTGTCGTAGATGGGGAAGAAGGGGTAGAGGTCGAAGCGATTGTTCTGGGAGGCGCCGGTGGCGATGACGTTTTTGGCCACGGCGGGGCTGCCGATGGTGCGCTGGCCGGGGCCGGAGTTGCCCGCGGAGAATTCGAGGATGAAAGGTTGGTCGCCGGGAGTCTGGTCGTCGCCGTCGCGGACGAGGGCATCGAATGCGGCGGCGCTGAGATCGTAGCGGCCCTGGGTGTCGTCGCCCCAACTGTTGGATCCGATTTCCGCGCCGGCCCCCATCGCGTCGCGGACGAGGCGGGGGAAGTCATTGTCGAGGAGAGTGTAGCTGCCGGCGCTGTCGAAGATGCGTTGAGCGACGATACTGGCGCCGGGGGCGACCCCAAGGCCGTAGAGGTATCCGTTGTCGTCGGTTTCGCCGGTGGCGCCATTGCCGGCGATGATTCCAGAGACGTGGGTGCCATGGCCGTGGCCGTCGGAGGCGTCGTCGAGCGCGCCGTAATGGAAGAAGGCGGGGGTGCGGCCGAGGAGGTCCGGGTGCATGGAGGCGGCTTCGCCGAGGTTCAATCCGCTGTCGGGAACGGCGACGGTGACACCGGCGCCATCAAAGCCGAATTGTTGAGTGAGGGTGGGAGTGCCGGAATCGCCATCGTCGCCGCCGACGATTTTGGCGGCGATTTCGTCGAAGAGTTTCGGATTGGGGGCGGGTTCGATCCAGAGGACGGCTGGGGAATCGGCGAGAGCGGCGAGACGCGCTGGCGGGAGGGTTCCCTGGAGGAGGGTGCCGAGGCGCGAGGTGGAGGCGCGCTGGAGCCGGGCGAACAACTGGCGGGTGCGAAGCTGGTCCAGTGGAGTGGCGCCGGGGGCGAGCAGGATCTGGATGGGGAGATCCTGGGCGGGTCGTGCCTGGCGGAGTCGGGCGGCGAGGCGATCATCAAGTTTGTGCGCCGGGCGGTAGGAGCCCACCCAATGGATGAACGGGAGGGCGCGCAATTGGGAAAGGGATACCTTGTCGAGGCGGGCGATGAAGGCGTCGTCAGGGATGTAATGGAGGAGTTGGACGGTGTCCTCGGGCAGTTGGGCGCGCCATTCGGGACGGACGGGATGGGTGAACTGGACGAGGTAGAGTCCGGAGACGGGCGGTTCGATTGCCTGGGGTTGGGGGCCGGGAGTCGCTGGAGAGGGGGTGGTAACGATGAGTTCGTTGCGGAGGTGGAGGGATTTTTCCTGAGCCAGGCTGTGGAGACTTGGGGAAAGGAACAGGCAGGCTGAGCAGAGCCAGAGGGCAAGGTTTCCCGGGGAACGACTGGGATTCACGCGGCTAAGATAGGCGGTGGAGGGCGGACCGGCAAGTGGCGTGAACGGAGGATTGGGGGGGTCAGACGGTATTTGTCCCACGTGGCGGGATAATCTGCGCGCGAAGAAAACGAACAGGCAGATTATGAATCGAATTGATCAAATGGAACTGGCGTTGGCGGAAGCGCCGCGGCGGTCGGTTGGCAGGCGGGGGGGACGAATGACGCGGGCGCGGTGGTGGTTTCAGCAGATGCATCGGGCGGTGGAGGAGCCTGCGGGGTGGAGGCCGGCCTTCCATCTCCCGCTTGATGGGCGGATGGTTCGGCAAGGGTGACGGTTTGCCTTCATCGCGGGGCGAACCGCGGGATCGAGGATCAAATCCTGGACTCGCCGTCCGGTTCGGGCAGCACAAGAGCCTGTTCTGAAAATCGAAGGGTAGCACGCTCTATGGAGTCCCGGGCGGCGGTGGGACTGGGGCGTCGTCCCAGTCCGGGACTGGAGGAAGGGGCGGAAGCAGGCCTGCCTCGATGTCGGGCCGGGCGAGTTCGCGGTTGATGAGGTACTGCGGAAGGGCTTCCTCCAAGGTTTGGGCGGGAAGGGCGTTATTCTGTATTTGTTGGCCTCCTGGTGCACCCCGAAATCGGACTTGGCGGGAGGGAATGTCGGGTGTTGCGCCCGAGGTGCCGGATGGGTCAATTCCATAGCGGCTTCGAATCTGGGCGGCGGTGGCGGCGTTGTTCGCGTTGATGACTTGAGGCGTGCCGCCAGGGGTGCGTGCCCTCGCCCGTGCCTGGGCGGCGGCGGCCCGGTCGGGAGCGGCGGTGGGTTGAGGGGCGGCTGCCATGGTCGGTTTGATGCCGTGGGATTCGAAGGTGAGCAATTCCTCGTTGGGACCGTTGCTGATGCGGACCTCGCCTTTTTCGAGGTTGATGGATTTGACGAGGATCGAGCCTTCGCGCTGGCCTTCGCGGAGGACGTAGGAACTGTTCTTGTTGCCGGGTTCCTGGACCATGATGAGAGCGCGGGGGGGCGAGAGGATGCTGGTGAAGCCGGTGAGCTTGACGTTGGAGGGCTTGGGTTCGGGCGCGGTGTTGGTCTGGACGGGGGGTGGCGGTTCCCTCAGGCCGAATACGTTTCGTTCGGGGATGGTTTGGAAGCGATCCGTGTCAATGTCGGCAAGCGCGGACAGGCAAAGTCCCGACACGGTCAGAAGAGCGGCGATTGGGCCGGCGGTTTTGAAGAGCGCTTTCATGGGTGGAATATAGTCGCTGCGGGATGAAACACCACGATTGATTGGGAGTTGCGCGGGCAGTGAGGGGAACCCCGCGACCGGTTTGGTCGGACCGGGGTTTGCACGGAGGCGGGCGGACGATGTGATCCGGGGCCGTCCGGCTGGCGGCGGGTTTTTCGGCCTTAAGGGTTTTCCGCCTGGGGTGCCGCGGTGTTGAGGGATGAGGCCTCAATAGGAGGCCTGGACGCCTTTTACCGAACGCTTTTGCATCCAGGGCATGAGGCTGCGGAGCCGGGCGCCGACCTTTTCGATGGGGTGTTTTTGGCCCTTCTTGAGGAGGGCATTGTATTTCTTGTGGCCGCCCTGGTATTCGCGAACCCAACCTTTGGCGAACTTGCCGGACTGAACATCCTTCAGCGCGGCCTTCATCCGTTTTTTGACGCTTTTGTCGATGATTTTGGGACCCACGCTTACGTCGCCCCATTTGGCGGTTTCGGAGACGGAGAAGCGCATGCCGCTGATGCCGGCCTCGTTGATGAGATCGACGATCAATTTGAGTTCGTGGAGGCATTCGAAGTAAGCCATCTCGGGTTGGTAGCCGGCTTCGACGAGGGTTTCGTAGCCGGCCAGGATGAGGGCGCTGACACCGCCGCAGAGGACGGTTTGCTCGCCGAACAGATCCGTCTCGGTTTCCTCCTGGAAGGTGGTTTCGATGACGCCGGCGCGCGTGCCGCCGATGCCTTTGGCCCAGGCGAGGGCGATCTTTTTCGCGCTTCCACCGGGGTTTTGATAGACGGCGATCAGGGACGGCACTCCCTTGCCCTCGGTGTACTGGCGCCGGACGATGTGGCCCGGGCCCTTGGGGGCGACCAGGATGACATCGATGTCCTTTGGCGGCTTGATGGTTTTGAAATGGATTGAGAAGCCATGGGAAAAGAGCAGCGTCTTGCCCTTGGCAAGGTTTGGTTCGATGTCCTTCCGGTAGGCGGCCGGCTGCTTGGTATCGGGCAAGGCGACGAAGATGACATCGGCGCGCCGGACGGCCTCGGCAGTGGGGACGACTTCGAAGCCCCGTTCTCTGGCGACATCGATGGATTTGCTGCCTTCGTAGAGGCCGATGATGACGTTGCAGCCGCTGTCCTTGAGATTGAGCGCATGGGCATGGCCCTGGGAGCCGAAGCCGAGGACAGCCAGTGTTTTGCCCTGGAGATGTTTCAGGTCGGCGTCTTTGTCGGAATAAACTTTTGCAGGCATGGTGTGTGTGGGTTGTTTAAAGGTGTGATCGCGGGGATGGAATTATTTTCTGGGCAGGGCGACCTTGCCGGTGCGGGTGAGGTCCAAGATGCCGAAGGAGTTCATCAGATCGATGAATTTGCCGACCTTGCCCTCATCGCCGGTGATTTCGATGGTGAGCGAATCCGGCTGAACATCGACGATTTTGGCCCGGAAGATATCGGTCACCTGCATGACTTCGGCGCGGGATTTGGAATCGACGGTGACCTTCACGAGGACCAGTTCTCGATCGACGTATTCGTGGTCGCGAAAGTCGCGGACTTCGAGGACCTCCACGAGTTTGTGGAGTTGTTTGACGATTTGTTCGAGGGTGGCGTCGTCGCCGCGGGTGATGATGGTCATCCGGGAGGTCAGGGGATCCTGGGTGGGGGCGACGTTGAGGCTGTCGATGTTGTAGCCGCGACCGCTGAACAGGCCGGCGACGCGTGTGAGGACGCCGAACTTGTTTTCCACCAGGACGGAGATGGTATGTCGCATAGCGTATCGGATCTGGATCCGTCAACGAGCCGGATTGCGGTGGCCGGTGGGATCCCGCCCGACAAAATCAAAAACCCGCGTTCTCAGGGGAACCGCGGGCGACCTGCGGGCAAACGCACCAAAGCCACGGGCCGCGTCAGTCGATGACGACTACGAGCATCGGGGCGTTGGCGGGCCGTTTCATTGCGCGGCACCGTAGCAACGGCCCCTGGGAGGGTCAACAGGATTTATGGACACAGGATTCATGGACAGGAATTTAT
>DATKEE010000143.1:0-2913 GCA_035544555.1 Candidatus Methylomirabilota bacterium | reverse complement strand
GTTCAGGAGGAGTGGGAGGCGGCGGTGCTGCGATGCGGGGAATTCCGTCGGCCCTTTTTTACCTCCCATCTTTTACCAGCCCTGTTTACGCCAGGACCGGGCGAGGGCAAAGGTAAAAGATCAGGGGTAAAAGATGAGGCGGCGGGAGAGGTGAGATCGGATCCTGTTCCGGGATCGAAAGCAGGACGGCTGGAGCGGGATCAATTCCTCAACATGCAGATCGGGTCAGATCGGGGTCGGACCACGGGAAGTTTCTTGAAGCCTTTTGGTTCCGAGAAATCCATACCAGGAAAGGTGCCTTAGCCGCGATTTTCGAGGCCAATTCGGGAACGCAGTTCGTGTTTGTGTCCGTGCTCATGCGCGTGCAGTGAGCCGCTTTTTTTCAGGGCCGAAAAGCGGCTCTAACACCCCATTTCGAGGCCCGAATTCTCCACTACTCGTTCAGGGGGAAAGAATTGTCCTGGTCCGACCCCGAATCGACCCCGAATCGCTGAATGCGAAGCCTGCCCACGAATGGGGAGAGGGAATGAGGGTGAGGGAAAGAAGACACTTCAGACTCGGGAAAAGGACCGCGGATTTCGGATGCTCGCGGATGAACGAATTTTTGTCGGTATCGGTATTGCAATCGTTTCCTGTTCTGTGCCGTCTGTTCATCCGCAAATCAAATATCGCCCTTGCAGAACTCGGCTCTTGTTTCCTATCGATCCCGATACCGATGTTTGCTGTCAAGGGTGGCGGAGGAAGGAGCCCGGAGGAAAACTCTGCCCCATTGCTCCCCATCGGATGGGCTGCTAGCGTCTGCGCCCATGAATGTGCTTCGGTATTCGGATCCTGATTTCGCGGGCAAGCTTGCCGCGCTGGCGAAGGCTTCGAGTCTCTGGGACACGGAGATCGAGCAACGGACTCGTGAGATTGTGGAGGCGGTGCGATTGCGCGGGGATGCGGCGTTGCTGGAGTACACGGAACGCTTCGATGGCGCGCGATTGACGCCGGATCGCCTGGCGGTCACGCGGGCGGAATTGCTGGCCGCTTCTGTTCACGCCGATGAGACGCTTCGTGACGCCGTGTCGGCGGCGATGAAGAACATCGCGGCGTTTGCGCGTCGGGGATTGCGAAGGAACTGGCCGTCCCGGAACGCGCAGGGAGCGCGGGTGGGGGAAAAGTTTGACCCGTATCACCGGGTGGGTATTTACAGTCCCGGCGGGACCGCGCCCCTGGCGTCCACGGCGCTGATGACCCTCACGCTCGCGCGTGTGGCGGGTTGTCCGGAGATTGTCGTGTGCACGCCCTGCGGTCGCGACGGGAGCATCAATCCGGCGCTGTTGTTCGCGATCCGCGCGGCGGGGGCGACGGAGATCTACCGGGCGGGCGGGGCGCAGGCGATTGCCGCGATGGCACTGGGTACCGCGACAATTCCGTTTGTGCAGAAGGTCTTCGGTCCGGGGAACGCGTATGTGGTGGCGGCGAAGCGATTGTTGTTCGGTCATGTGGCTGTGGATCTGTTGCCGGGGCCGAGCGAAGTGCTCGTGCTGGCGGACGAAACGGCGGACGCGGCGTGGATTGCGGCGGACCTGCTGGCGCAGGCGGAGCATGGGTCGGGGCATGAACGCGTCTGGCTGGTGACGCCGTCGGGACGATTGTTGAAGGCGGTCGGGCGTGAGCTTGCGAAGCAGCTTCCCGAACGGGCGCGCCGTTTGGAGATCGAGCGGGCCCTGGCGAATCATGGCTGGTTGATTCAGGTGAAGACGCTGGAGCAGGGAATCGATCTGGTGAACCGGCTGGCGCCCGAGCATTGCGAGATCCACACACGCGCCCCCGCCAAGGCGGCCCTCCAGATTACCACGGCCGGCGCTCTGTTCCTGGGACGAAACTCCCCCACGGCGCTCGGTGATTATGTGGCGGGTCCAAGCCACACGCTGCCCACAGGGGGCGCGGGCGCTTCGTTTGCCGGTTTGACAGTGGACCAGTTTCAACGACGCACCAGCATCGTCGAGTATCAGAGCGCCGCGGTGAAGAAATCGCTGCCGCTTGTCGAGACTCTGGCCGGATTGGAAGGCTTGGAGGCGCACGCGTGGTCGGTTCGTGTCCGGGTCGCGGGCGGCAAACGGAAATCGTCCCGAAAGAAACAAGGTTGATTGTGAAGCGAACTCCCGCGCCCAAACGGAATCCACGACGACTGATCCGCGCCGGCGTGCGCAAGCTGCGCGCCTACGTGCCGGGCGAGCAGCCCAAAGTCAGGAGCCTGATCAAACTCAACACGAATGAGAATCCGTATCCGCCGTCGCCCGCGGTGCTTGAAGCGGTGCGCCGGGCCACGGATGAGCGGTTGCGGCTGTATCCGAATCCGGCGGCCGATCCCCTGCGGAAGGCGCTGGCCGCCCTGCACGGGTGCCGGATGGACAATGTGATCGTGGGCAATGGTTCCGACGAACTGCTGGCTTTGGCCACGCGGGCGTTTGTGGAACCGATTTCGACGGGTGCCAGGAGCCTTGGATCGAGCCGACCCTGTGTGCAGTATTTCACGCCGAGTTACTCCCTGTATCCCGTGTTGGCGGACATCCATGGCAGCCGTCGCAATCCCGTGCCGCTCGGGCCGGATTTTGCGTTGCCGTCCGTGAGTGGCTTGAAGGCGGGGAGGAAATGGGACTTCGGGGCGGCATTGACCTTTATCACGACGCCGAACGCGCCATCCGGCCGTGGCTACAACACCGCCGAACTGGAAGCGCTGTGTCGCGTTCAACGCGGGGTGGTCATTCTTGACGAGGCGTATGTGGATTTCGCAACCGAAAACGCGATGGAACTGGCGTTGAAGTTTTCGCACGTGATCGTGTCGCGCACCTTTTCTAAGTCCTGTTCGCTCTGCTTCCAGCGTGTTGGATACTTCGTTGGGCATCCGGAGTTGATCGGCGCGCT
>DATKEE010000142.1:0-3652 GCA_035544555.1 Candidatus Methylomirabilota bacterium | reverse complement strand
ACCCTCATTCAGGAGTATCCGGACCGGGCCCCATTCGTGCGCGAGGATGAGATCGGGTTGTCCGTCTCCATCGAGATCGCTGAAACAGGCGCCGGTCACCATCCCGATCCGTTCCAGCACCGCTGCGTTTTCCATGTCCGGGCGCAACACTCCGTCATCATTGCGCAGAATTGCGGAGGAAACCGGAGTTGGATAGCGGCCCGGAAGCACGCGTCCGCCGGCAAACAGGTCGAGATCACCGTCGCTATCGATGTCCGCCACGCAGAGTGCTCCCACACCCGCCTGCCAGTCGGGCAAACCCGGTTCGACCGACCACTTCCCTGGCCCGCGGGAGAAACGCAGCAGAGCGACACCGTTCGTTCGACCGTCTTCATAGTTCGAACTGCCAGCCATGATCTCGAACTTCCCCGGGGCGGGCGACCAACCGATAATTCCGGCGGTATCACGGGGAAGATTCGTTGCCGCCTCCGGCAGCGCCTGCGCGGCAAATCCCGAGTTTCGATCATTGCGGTAAACTGCCAGCCGCCCGCCCCGACCGGTGCCGATGACAAGATCATCCCAGCCGTCGCCGTCGTAATCGAACCAGGCGGCACCCGGTCCCAATTGGCTCAGCCGATGATGAAGAAGGGGTTGCCGGGCGAAATCATCGAAGAGCGGCTCTGTATGAACGTGCTTGAGCTTGTCGCTCACATCCTCGAACCAGGGCGCCGCGTTCGTGGCTGGACCGGCGGAAGTGTCGGCCCCCTGGCCCGCGCTGTTGCCTTCCCGGCTGCGGGGTTCCGCAGTCGCATTCGAAACCGCACCGGACGGTTCCTCGATTTCATAGATGCGGTTTGGGCCGGCATTGTCGATCACGCTCCGTTTGCCACCCGGCCATGTCACCTCGATCCGAAGATTCGTGGAAGCGCCGGCAGCGAATACGCGCATGGGATTATCCCCCGAGACATAACGGCCGCCCGCGATCATCTCCTGGCTCTGGGGCACGGGACCTCCATGAACCTCGATCCGTGCGCCAATCCCTTCTGTGTTAGGCGCGTTGCCACGGAGCCGAACCGCCACTCTTGGGGCCGAAGATTCGTTGCGGTAAACGAGCGTCGGCGCGTTCATGCAATTCACCACCACATCGAGGTCGCCATCGTTGTCGAGATCGCCCAGCGCCATTCCGTTCGAGATCTGGATCGAGTCGAACCCCCAATCCCGTCCCATCTCGCGAAAAGTCAGGTCGCGTTGGTTGTGGAACGCGACGTTTGGCGTCTCGAGGGGCGGGTAGAGGAGGTATGTTTTGCGAGAGGCTTCCGGTCCCAGTTGGCCCATCGCCTGAACCCGTTCGACCGTGTCGAGGTCTTCGACATTATGGGCAAACCCGTTCGTCACCAGGATGTCTTCCCAACCGTCCAGGTCGACATCCAGAAAGACACAACTCCAACTCCATTCCGACCCGGCCAGATTCGCAAACTCGGCAATCTCCGCGAATGTGCCATCGCCCCGGGCGCGCAACAGCACGTTCCGCCTGATCTGCAATTGCGTCTCGATATCTCCCGGGAGTTTCGGCTGCGAATGCATCAATCCCATCTGCGTCATCTGAAGCTCGCGCTGCCGGCTTTCCATGTCGACAACCAGAAAATCGTCGTGGCCGTCCCGGTCCAGATCTCCGAAATCGACCCCCATCGAGAAGTAGGATGTCTGCCGCAAAGCAAGCGGTGAAAGCGCCCGAAATCGACCGCCACCAAGATTGATCCAGCACCGGTCCGGCGACAGCGCGTCGTTGCAAACGTACAGGTCCGGGAGGCCATCCCGATTGATATCCCGGAACATTGCGGTCAAGCCCTGGTCCCACGGCGCCGCCAAAAGTGGTTTGCCTTCTTCATCGAGAAACGCCCCGTCCGTCCAGGAAACCGCCTTGAAACGGCCTTGCCCGTCGTTCAGGTAAAGCGCGTCGGGCTCGCCCAGTTCATGCAGGATGCCGTCCACAACTTTGATCCGCCGCGCGTACCGGCCGCGCACCACGACACGCCCATCCGGCAGTGTGGTGACATTTAAGGCGCCGCCGCTGCGCAGGATCGATGTGGCGCCATAATTGGCTATGTACAGATCGATCGTTCCGTTCCCGTCCACATCGGCCAACGCCGCCGTTGACGCGCCATATCGGGAAGCGATGCCGGATGCTTCTGTCACGTTCGTGAAACGTCCGCCGCCCAGGTTCAAAAACAGGGCGTTTGGCCCGCCAAGTGCCGTCACGATCAAATCCGGACGCCGGTCGCCGTTGATGTCCGCAAACACAGCCCCGGTTGAACTCTGGTCCGGGCAGGCGACTCCAGCCGACGCAGTGACATCCTCGAATTTCCAGTTGCCAAGGTTGCGATAGAGCCGGTTGCGACCATCCAGATTGCAGAGGTAGATGTCGCAAAGCCCGTCCCCGTCATAATCGCCGAGAGCCACGCCCGAGCCGTTCATCAGATTGGCATTCTCCATCCGCGTTTGCCTGGACAGGTTGTTCGTGAAGTGAATGCCGGTCTGCTGAGGAGGGAGAGAGCTGAATCCAGTTCGACCCTCTTCCGGCACGGCCACAGTCGCCACGCGGTAGCCCGGCTCGTGTTTCCATTGCAAGCCCGCCGCGTGGCTGGATGTGGCAAAGAAAACACTGACGAGCCCGATCAGCGCTCGCACTCCAAATCCAGCTAGAATTGAAGGACCACTGACTTCCGCAGCATAAAACCCGGCGTTCGGCGCGTGAAATATGCTGCCGAAGCCTCCGCGAAAGCACGTTCGCTTGACGCCGCGCCAAAGATCCCAACAGTCTTCATTCACCGCATGGCAGTTCCGGCGATTGATGGAAACGTCTGCTTCATGGAATCGCATGTCAGCCGCAACCGTAGCATAGGGGCCATGTCTGCGCATCTGAGTAATGCGGAGCCTCGCGAACGGCCGGCGGGACGACGGAGTGCCGTTACAACAAAAAGGCCGGACGAACCCGTCCGGCCTCTTGTGTTTTAGTGATTATCAGGCCGCCTGATTAGCGGGTGCGATAGAACTTCTGTCCGGTCGAGACGGTGACGTCGTGCGGACTTGTCGCCGTCGCGTCTGTCCAGGGGCCGGTCACGGTGTCGGCTTGCTGGAGCGCACCGGTAAAGGTCAATCGCAATCCAGTCGCCGTCCGCGCCGCGCTCAGGGTCGGAGTGGTCGGCTTGCCGCCTTCGACTTCGCTTTCGGGCTGGCCGATTCCGCTCGGAGCGAACGCGGGGTCGGTGGTCAGGATCAGCTTGTCAAACCGGAGGCCGTCTTCGCGCATCCAGATGTTGACCGTTTGCTCACCGGCAGATGGAACGGTGATGGTCGCTTTGTTGTCACCGGTCTCGGGGTTGGACCCTTCAATCTGGCCGACCCAGATCCAGGTGTTCGCTGTAAAGCTCCGATCGATGCGGCGTGCGCCCTCCGGGTTCTCGCCGTTGATGCCCGCGTGCAGCGAGTCATCGGAACCGTCGTTGGCGAACCCGTGCACCCAGACATAGCGGATGCCGCCGGTTCGGAACTTCACCTTGTAATCGAGGCGAGGCGCCGTGGTAAGCAAGGCCGGGTGACCCGAGAAGTTGGAGCCCGAATTAGGAGTGGCTTCCATGAATCCAGTTCCGGAATAGCCCGGCAACCCGGCGCT
>DATKEE010000141.1:0-3616 GCA_035544555.1 Candidatus Methylomirabilota bacterium | reverse complement strand
GAAAAACCCAGAGCACATATGAAAACCAAACCTCCGGATACACGATCCCACAACGAAGCGAAGTCCCGGTCGAGAGTGACACGAAGAACCGTGCTGCGGCGGCTGGGTGCCGGGGCTGTCGCGGGGGCGGCGTGGGTGGCCGCCGGTGCCAGACCCGATGTAGCGGCGGCGGCCGCGGAAGGCGAGGGCCGGCGCGGTCGCATCCGGCAGTCGGTGGTGCCCTGGTGTTTTCGGCCGATGCCCGCGGTTGAACTGGTGAATCACGCCGCGCGATTGGGCCTGGGTTCGGTGGAGCTGATCGGACCCGAGCATTGGCCGCTGCTGAAGGAAAAGGGGATGGTCTGTGCCATTGCGGGGAGCCACGGGTTCGCCAAGGGGTTTGCCCATCGCGAGGAACATGAGGAATGCCTGACGATCCTGCGCGAGCGAATTGACCTGGTAGCGGCGGCCGGTTTTCCGGCGGTGATCACGTTTTCGGGTTTTCGGAGGGGATTATCGATGGAGGAGGGGACCCGAAACATGGTGGCCGGGTTGAAGGCGATAGCGGGGCATGCGGAACGCAAGGGAGTGACCGTGTGCCTGGAGATGTTGAATTCGCGGGTGGATGTGGAGATGAAGGGGCATCCGGATTATTTCTGCGACGACATTGATCATTCGGTGGAGATCATCAAACAGGTGGGGTCGGAACGCGTGAAGGTGTTGTGGGATATCTATCACGTGCAAATCATGAACGGGGATCTGATCCGGCGGATTCGCGAGCAGCATCCCTACATCGGCCATTACCATACGGCGGGGAATCCGGGCCGGAACGAGATCGATGATTCCCAGGAGATCAATTATCCCGCGGTCATGCGCGCGATCGTGGAAACCGGCTACCAGGGATTTGTCGGGCAGGAGTTCATTCCGACCGGAGAACCGGTGGCCGCACTCCGGGAGGCCGCGCGGCTTTGTGACGTTTAGGATCCGCTTCCGTCAAAGCGGGAAGTTTGTTTTGGGCGGATTGCGGGCCTGCCGGGACGATCGGGGCATGAATCCATCCTGAACGGGCTTTGGGAGCGGTGATGGATTCATGGCTGGCGGTTTGAATCGGGACCTTGCGGATTTCCGGAAGAGCCGGGCGCGAAGATTAACCAGGTCCAGCCGGCGAGGAGGCTGACTCCGCCCAGCGGAGTGACCGCGCCGAGCCATCGAAGATTGAGACTGGCGAGCAGATAGAGGCTGCCGGAGAACACGACAATGCCGGTCAGAAGGCACCAGTAGGGACCGCGACGGAACGGCACTCCGCCGGCCAGCCAGAGAAGGACGAGGGTATGAGAGAGATGATAAAAGACCGCGGTTTCCCAGATCGCGAGAGTGTCATGGCGTTCGAGGACGGACGCCATGCCGTGGGCGCCAAAGGCACCGAGAGCCACCGCGAGAAAGCCCGAGAGGGCGGCGATTCGGAGGGCGGAGCGATTCGTCATGAGGGGCGATTTTAGCGGAGCGAGGACTGTGATCGAGAATTTTGCGATCAGATTGATTCCGACGCCGGCGAGGGGCGCGCCGGGTTGCGAGGAGGACGTGATCCCGGGGCATGGCCGACTTCCGCCCGCGGTCCGTTCGAATTGTGTTCCGGACGCATGAAGCGCATCACACCATTGACGCCCGCTGAACGGGCGCGGTTGGAACGGCTGCGCGCGTTAAGCCGTCTGCTCGATGAGGCCTTCCGGGTGCCGGGAACGCGGATTCGATTTGGACTGGACGGCCTGGTGGGCCTGGTGCCGGTGTTGGGGGACATCACGACGGGTCTGTTCTCGTTTTATATCGTGCGTCAGGCGGTGAGTTTTGGAGTGCCGGGAAGGACGGTGTCCCGAATGATCCTCAATGTGTTGGTCGATGTCGTGGCGGGATCGGTTCCGCTGGCCGGGGATGCGATGGATGTCTTGTGGAAGGCGAACCGGAAGAATTTGAAGTTGCTCGAGAAGTGGCTGGAGGAATCCAGAGTCGGGGGCTCCCCCGTCATCGATGTTTGAGGCGGGATGCCGGCGACAAACAGCCCGGTCGATGGAACGGACCCGTGCGATGATCGCACCCGCCCGGACGCGCGGAATCAAGGATCGGGCGAGGGTGGGATTCTAATCGCTCAGGCGGAAGAACATTCCTTCGCCGCTCAGGGGTACTGCAATGGGAGGGGTGTCGCCAGTCGGAACGTCTGTCCATGCCGGATTCACGAGATCGGTGGTTTGTTCGAGATGGAAACCCGCGCCGGTCCAATCGAACGTGAGTTCGGAAGCGCTTGATCGGCTGTATTGCAGAACCGGTTGATCCGGGACGGCAATATCTCCGACCCGCGGCGATTGATCCGGCCCGAGGCCGCCATTTTCAAAGCTCGGATTGATGGAGTCGGATTCCGGCACGATCAGGATCTTGTCGAGCGGGAGGTTGTCTTCGCGCACCCAGATGTTCACGGTGTAGTCTCCGGCGGCCGGGATATCGAAGCGGTTGGCTCCCAGGGTTGCCGCGTCTTCAGGCTGGGCGCTCCAATTGAACACGCCCACGGCAATGCCGCCCACGGCGGCGACATGAACGCCGTCGATCCCGTAATGACAGGAGTCCTTGGTGCCTGGACTTTCCGTGGCGCGAATCCAGAGGCGATAGGTGCCGGGGTGGGTGAACCTGACGCGATAATCCATCCGGGCGGCAGAATCGACGTCAGACACCTCGACGAGTGGAAAGGCAAGCGGGTTGTGCATATAACCACCGCCGGAGTATCCGGGAATGTCCACGCTGAATCCCCACATGTGGCCATCATACGTCTGGCCCGTTCCAGCCGAATTGGTGTGGAAACTTTCCGCCTCGAAAGCCACCCGCTGAGCCGAGTCTTGCAGGAAGGGCGAGATGTTGTAGGAGATCGTCGCCTCGGGGACGTTGTTCCCAAGGGTATCCTGCAGGTTCCGGACGGTGAGCAGATGAGCCTGGCCGTCAGCGACGGGGGTTCCGGACAGTTCCACCGCGCGAGGTCCCAGCAGTTCCACCGCGTCAAAAGCAACGCCGCCGCTGGAACTGTAATTGTTCACTTCACCCGCCGTGGCCGGGTCGGGCGGCTCGGCGAATGCCACCAGCAGTTTCAACCCGCCGTTCTCCAGCCTGGGCGCCGTGAAGATCGGAAGCGCGTCCGGGCTGGTGGTGAAGGACCATGAATTAAAGAACATGTTTCCCTGGGTGTCGCTGTATCGCAACTGAACGGTGTGGGCGGAAGCCTGCCCGAATGGCGGGGAGACGACGTAACTGATGTCCGCCCCGGTTGCCGTGGGAGACACAGTCAGGCCCGTGGTGACCTGAACGCCATCCACGAGCAATTCGATGGAACCGGCGTTCAGCTCCGTTTCCCGGTTCGTAATCGTGGCCGCGATGCCATCCCGCCGGGCGTTTGTCGAGTCTCTTTCGGGGGAGAAGTTTTCGACAAAAGGACCGCTCACAGCGGGTTCCTCGGTGGTCGGAGCCACCAGCATGTAATTGAGATTGAGGTAGATCGCAAGGTCCCTGCAGACTTGGGACAGGAGAGTCAGGCCTCGTCTTGGGTTGAGGCATGGAACTCCGCTTGCCTCTCGAGGTGTTCCCGGGGAGACAGGCCACT
>DATKEE010000140.1:0-3105 GCA_035544555.1 Candidatus Methylomirabilota bacterium | reverse complement strand
TCCGTTACCCGCGCAACACCGACCTCGACCCCCAGCCTTGCATCGCTGTTGTTTTGGTGCGCCGGGTTCCGGTCCGGGGCGGAGACGGCGGCGCGGCCGAACATCGCGGTGTTAATCACGGACGACCACAGATGGATTGATGAGAAGCATCGGTATTCTGTCTGCCTTTGTGTGCGCGGTTGGCGATGTCTGAGCCGGCGCACCCACCATGCTTGCTGACTCGCCGGCTCGGAGAGCGGCGCTCCGAGCCGGCCACAATCTTACCGCAATTGCGGGCGGATGGCCGATGACTCCCCTTGCGCGGACAGCGTGCGCAGGTCGGTCATCACGAGCCGCGGATCCAGCAGGCCCTGGCTGTAGATGTTCCGGATGCGTTGTTCCCGGTCGATGAGATACACTCGCAATGGATGATAGAGCGGCCCGTAGGGACCGGGTTCCTTCCGGCGATCCACCCGCTGGCCATAGGCCTCGAGGAGCGGTTGCAGGGCTCCTGCGCCGCGCGTGGTCAGAAACAACCATTCCGCGCCCGAATCCGCCGATTGAAACACACGCCCGTAACGTCCCATCACCTCGGGCGTGTCGTTCTCGGGATCGAAACTCAGGGTGACCAGAAGCACTCGTTGCGCGAGTTCGGCATCCTGCCGGGTCAGACGCTGCAACTGGTTCAGCACCCCGGTGGCGCGCAGGCAGGCGCGGGGATCCGTGCACCGCGTATAGATGAAACTCAACACGACGATGCGCTCCTCGAAGAGATCGTGAAGGCTCATCTCGTTGCCATCCGGCCCCAGCACGGCGCCATCCTCGGCCGCTTGAATGACCGGAAGCTGGTAGGTGCCGGGCTCGGGCGGGTCGTAGTCGTAATCCGAGGTTCGTCCCAGTGCCAGTTCGGGACGATCCGCGGCGGCGGAATCGCCCGCTTCCACCGCGGTGGAGGCCCCGGTGCTCCAGGCGCCCATGCCGATCAAAGCCGCGAGAACGAGGCCCGCAATGTTTGTCTTGAAGGAAGTTTGCATGTTCAAAGTGGATAGGATGCTGAGTCTTTGTGCCGATGGCTTGCGAGGGGCGCGGCAGGTCGCCCCGCCCCTCGCGCGACCGGCGTTCCTTATTGGTAGAGGCTCGCGGATCCGAAGCGCATGATGTGCGGTCGGCCCAGACCCGCTTCCCGGAAGTCGAGCGAGAAGCGAGGTTTCAACTCGCGACCATCCCAGTCGTAGAGTTTGAGGAATTGATCGTTGTCCTCGCCCTGCTTGTCCCAGTTCGCGAGCAGGGAACTGGTGAAGTAGAGACGGTTCCCATCCCAGCTCTGCGAGACCATGTTCACCTGGCGACCGATGGCCTGTTCGTGGATCAGCTTCGGCTGGTGCGGATTCGAGACGTCATACACCCGGCACTTTCCGTCGCCAAAACAATTGACGAACAGGAGTTGATCGTCCGCGCTGAGACTGATGTCCACCGGAAGCACCCCGTTGCCAGGTTCGCCCACGGGCCCGATGTCCTTCGCCTTCCAGTTCCCGTCATCGTCCTCGTAAACCAGCCACAACCGGGAGGTCAACGCGGTGGCCGTGAACGCGTAATTGTTCTTCGGCCCCCAGGCCCAGCGGATTTCCAGCGGCGCCCCGGGCACGTGAAACACCTTGCGCGGCTGCCTGGTGTGGAGGTTCCACAGGACCATCGTCTGACCGAACTGCTTCATCGCCTCCGCATCCTGAACCAGTTGCCCGAAGTCCCTCATGTAATTCGAGTGACCGGTGAACGAAGAGGTCAACATCACGTTCTTCCGGGGCAGCACCCGGGCGTCATAGCCGTAGCCGTCCGCAATGCTCTCGACCTCCGCGCCGCCGGGATTCTCCGCCGTCGGCATCCAATGCGTGGCAATATGCCGGCCATCGTACGTGTACTCCACCAAAGCGGTGCGGCCACCGTGATCCCCATCATTCGACAAACACGGAATCAACATTCGCCCCGGCAACGCGTACATCCCATGGGGGCCGACAGCGCCGCCTGTCTCGCGGACGAAATCCTTGATCGTTTTCACCAGCTTCGGCCGCGACGGATCGGTCGCCACGTCAAAGATGAAGATGTGGCTGGTGTCCAGTCCGCTCACCCAGAGCTGCCGGCGGTCATCGGTGAAGCCTCCATGGTGCGCCTCATGACGGCCGCCGACCGAGGCGCTGTGCACGACTTTTCCGAAGGTTGCCGAGCCGGGCCTGGCGTCCACGGTCACCAATTTGTCCGAACCATCCCCCCAGCCCTCCACCCCGAGGGTCCAGACGTAAACGAACTCCTCCTGGCCGGTGATCTTCGGCATGTAGGGGGACATGCAGGTTTCGTCCGCCCGCGCCCCGCTGAACTGTCCGGCAAGGGCCACAATGGCCGCCACCGCGACGGCATGGAAGCCGGCGAATGGAAATCTTGAATGGTTTGAATCAGTCAGTTTCATAGGGAATCTCTTATTGTGATTTGGATCGGTTGACAGCGTTTGTTCAGCGTCATTCGGCGGTCGTCGGGTCGATCACGCTCTTCACCTCGTGAATATGGTCCGCGGGAAAGCCGGCCTGCCGCGCGTGCTCGAGGATGAGTTCCGCGTCCGGCGAAATGTAAGTGCAGAAGAGCTTTTCATCGGCGACATGGCTCTGCACCCATTGGATTTTGGGTCCGAGGTTGCGGAGCACCTCGCAGGACCGGGCCGAGGCCTTCCGCAATTCTGCGGCGTTCATTTTCCCGGCATTCGGGATGTTTCGTTCGATGATGTATTTTGGCATTTTTTGATTTTCCTTCCGGATGTTTTGAGTGTGATGCGTCGTTTCGGTTTCGAGTGTCACGCGAGTTCATGTCGCGCGCCATCGCACCCTTTTGCACCATGCATGCCAGCCCCTGCGCATTACACGGCCCGACTTGTCTCCAACGACTTGCGAATAATACGTCCGCTTTCAACGGTCGCGAGAAATCACGATTCGCGAGATCTCGTCATGAGCCCAATGGGATCCCGGCCGTTGTTGAGTTTTATCCGCCCTCTCGATCCGCCCGCGTTGCTGCGGCTCGCAGAGCCGCGCCCATCAGGTTCATCAGGGGAGGCGGAGGAGAGCATATCAATCCGGTCTGACC
>DATKEE010000139.1:0-5387 GCA_035544555.1 Candidatus Methylomirabilota bacterium | reverse complement strand
ATACATTGATTCGTTCTGCGGCGTCTTCAAGCTGAAACCCGGAGAGAAATCCGTCGTTCAGGAACATCTCGAGGAACGCCGCAAGGAACGCGAAAAGGAGAATCGCTGAGTGAAGACTGCCGTTCTCGACGCCTCGGCGTTGCTGGCGATGTTTTTCGGGGAGCCGGGCATGGAGGAAGAGCATGGTCTCGGTCTGGCCGACGCCTTCGCCGCCGCGCTCGCCAAAAGCAAGAAGGCCGAACTCGTCACGGCCGACACCGAATTCAAGCGGCTGGAAAAGGAACTCAAAATCAACTGGCTGAAATAGCGCGATAGGGAAATGCTGCTCCAGTTGCAAAATGCTTTCGGCGAAAACGCCCTTTTCAGCCTTGAAGGGCGCGATTCCGCGAGTCGAAATCCGTATTGAGTGCGATGCCTGTTTGAATCACATCACCGAAGCGGTCACGCATGAAAATGAGAACCGTAGTGGCGCGATTTGTTCCCGATTTGGAAATGGCGGTTCACGACACGAATCAGTAGTCTGCGGCCAGCCGGGCAAGGCGTTCGTTTAGCTTGGTAGTTTCGCCCCGCAAACCAAGCCCATTGATTTCGGCATGAACGACGCATATCAATTACCGAAAGAACAATACCAACTCCTCGCGGGGGAGCAGCGCGATGCCGAGGCGGACACGAGCGGGTTGGAGCGGGAGATAGACGAATTGGTGTATGCGCTCTACGACCTGACGCCGGAGCAAATCAAAATCGTGGAATCCGCCTCCGTTAAAACTCCGGCGGACAAGGGCGCGGCCAAGTGAGCACTCGCGCCCAAAATGAAAGGAAGTTCGGACTGTGGGATGAATTGCCCGGCGGTGGGCGACGCTATCGGCTCGACGTGCCAGGGAAGCTGGGCTGGCTGGCACGTTATTTCAAAGAGGTGAGCGCGGATGAAACAACGGTGCGTTTCTGGCAGGAGATTTATGACGACCAAGGCAAGCTGGTCGAAACGCACGAGAAATACCCGGTGGATAAGGGCCACCAGAAAGTGTAGGATACCGCCATGACGATCACCAAGCAGACGGTCGCAAACAGAATTGCCGCGTATCTTCATCACGAGATTTCGCTGGCGCAACTCGTGGATTGGGCCGAGAACGCGATCATGGACGGCGACTTTGCCGAAGCGGAGATGCCCGCGTTGCGCGATGTCGTGTCACGTCTGGGTGTGGCCGACGTGCGCGCCTTTGGCCTCACTTGGGAGGATTGCGAGCAGTTGCTGCGGCAACTGGGCTATGCCGCTCGCGTGGATGTGGTAGCGGCATGAGTACGCACCGCCTCCTCGCGGCGAAGCAGTCCCGATTGGTCGGGAGGGCGGACGTGAGCGCGTGGGAGCGGGAGATAAGTATGTGGAGAACGACGCATTTGTCGTCAGGGCCTACCTGACCGACAAACCAAAAGCCGGAGAAGATTTATGGCTGACAAAGTAAAAGTCTGGTTTGATGAACGGTAACGCGAAGGATCGCGCGGCGTCAGTTGACCGACAGTTCCTGCTTGATGTTGAACTTCTCGACGCGTTTGCGGAGCGTGGCGCGCGTGATGCCCAGCATCTTCGCCGCCTGCACCTGGTTCCCCCGGGTCTCGCGCAACGCGTGGATGATGAGTTCGCGTTCGACCGCGGGAATGATCTTGAGCCGCCCATCCTGCCTGGCCCAGTGAAACAGCAACCGCGCAACCGATGGCCAGTCCGTCGGCATCCCTTCCGAAGCCTTCCCGGATTCGGCCGGAGCGGACTGATCCGGAACGGTGCCGTCGGGGGCAACCGGCGGCCGCTCGATCGAGAGATGCGGCGGCAGGTTGTCCAGCAGCAACACGTCCCCCTTGGAGACAACGAGGGCCCGTTCAATGACGTTTTCCAGCTCGCGGACATTGCCGGGCCAGGCATGACTTTCGAGGGTGTCGAGGGCTTCCGTGGAGATGGACTTTGGGGGTTGCCCCTGCTCACGGGCGAATTTCTTGAGGAAGTAATCCACCAGGAGACGGATGTCCCCGCGCCGTTCGCGCAACGGGGGGATCATGATCCGGACGACGTTCAGCCGGTAGAAAAGGTCCTCGCGGAACTGGCGGGCGGCCACGGCCTGTTCAAGCGCCTTGTTGGTGGCGGCGATGACGCGGACGTCCACCTTGATGGGCTGATTGCCCCCGACGCGTTCGAACGTGCCGGACTGCAGCACGCGCAGAATCTTGGCCTGGGTGGCGAGTGACATTTCGCCGATCTCATCCAGGAAGATGGTGCCGCGGTCGCATTGCTCGAACTTCCCGATCCGCTGGGCGGTGGCGCCGGTGAAAGCCCCCTTCTCGTGTCCGAACAGTTCGCTCTCGAGGAGGTTTTCCGGAATCGCGGCGCAATTGATGGCCAGGAAGGGCTGGCCGTTTCGTTTGCTGTGATGGTAGATCGCGCGGGCAACCAGTTCCTTGCCGGTGCCGCTTTCACCGGTGATCAGGGCGGTGGCATCCGAGCCCGCCAACTGGCCGACGAGCTTGAAGACATTCTGCATCTGCTCGCTGCGTCCGACGATCCCGACGTCGTAGTCCTCGGACTCCAGGAGGGGCTCGTAGGAAACCACCTGCTTCATGGCCCGGGCGGCCTTCAGGGCCGAATGGATGATCTGCTTCAGCTTGGGAACATCGAACGGCTTCAACAGATAATCGTAGGCCCCCAGTTTCATCGCCTCGATTGCCGTCTGCGTGGTCCCGTACGCGGTCATCATGATGACGGGCAGACGGGCATCCGCCTGGCGGAGACGCCGCAGGGTTTCCAATCCGTTGATGCCTCCCATGCGGACGTCCATGATGACCAGGTCCGGCTGGCACCGCGACAAAACGCGAAGCCCCTCCTCGCCGCTGTTGGCGGTGGTCAATTCGATTTCAGGGGAGTCAAAGATGCGGCGGAAGCTGTACTGCACGTCCGCTTCGTCATCGATCAGCAACAATTTATCCATACCGATCCGGTCTGTCGTTTGGTTGGGTCAAACTCCGGGTCCACCGCGGCCCGTGTGGAGGGGCCACCGGCCGCACTCGCGGGCCAGCATACCATTCCGGGCCCGGCTTGCAGGGAAATTATCACGCGTTTTCCGCGACCGCCTCGACCCGCGCCACTTCCCGGAGCGCGCGACGGTTCCTCAGGGTGAGATACACGCCGCCCCCGACCAGACTCCAGAACAGGCTTCCCGCGTACGCCAGCAGGGACAGCGAAAGCGCGGAGGTCTCGGAAACGCCCAGACGCTCCGATGCGAGCACCAGAACGAAAAGGTTCTCCCGGACGCCGAGACCGCTGGGAGTAATGGGCAGCGCGGAGAGGCTGATGATCGCGGGCACCACGAACCACCAGACCCTGGGCGGGACGTCCAGATTCAGTCCGGCTGCCAGCACCCAGACTTGCAGGACACACACGGCATTGAGTGCCATGGACAGGCAGACGGCGCGAAACAGAAAACGGGGAGCCCGGCCAAACTGACGGCAGGAGTCCAGCAGCCGTTCCAGCCACGCGCCCTTGGGCAACCGCCGCAACCACCCGCGCGCGCCCGACCAGCCGCGCGTCACTCCGCCCCAAAAGGCGAGCCCGGCCAGAAGACTGCAGGCGAATAACATCGCCAGGATCACCACCGCCAGGGTCCGGAGGACGTCGTGTCCGGCGACCAGCGAAAAGTTCAACGCCATCATGATCGAGGCGAAGAACAACATGGACCAGAAGCCCACCAGGCGGTCGGCGAACACCGTGACCACCGCCTCGGTTTTCTTGTGATGGGTTTCGCGAGCCGCGTAATAGGCCTTCATGAGATCGCCGCCGGTCGAACCGAGCAGGAAGGAATTGAAGAAGTGGGCGACCAGGGAGATTTCAGCGGCGCGCGGCAGGGGGAGATCGATTCCCTGAACCTTCATGATCACCCGCCAGCGCCAGATGCCGAAGGCGAGGCTGCATCCCATCAACCCAAGCGAAGCCACAAACGCAACCGGATGAATCAGACGGAGTGTGTTCCAGAGCTGGACCGGACCCTGACTCCAGGCCGCGGCCCATTGCTCGCGACGGTCCAATTCCTCCCAGCGATCACCGGCAAGTTGCTGGGCTTCGTGAGTGAAAATGCTGTGAAAAATCCAGAACAGAAGCAGACCGCAAACCCCCAGGCGCCAGGTGAGGCTCCAGATTTTTCGGCTCGTACTCACTCCTCACCCCAGACGGACTTGACATGCCGCACACCGTCACGGACCTCCTCCACGCTCAGCGAGGGGCTGAATTCAAACACCTTGATGTGGTCCGGTTTCACCATCGGTTTGAGCGCGGCAAAATCGATCATCCCCGAACCCGGCGCCCGATGATCGCGCCCGGGATACTCGACATCATGGATGTGGAATCCCCGGAGGCGGTCGGCCAGGGATTCCAGATGAAGGGTGTGATAGATGAAGCCGAGGTTCTCCTTGATCTGGGCATGGCCGGTGTCGTGCCAGTAGCCGATGGCCGGACTCGTGAACTCCTTGAAGAAGAAGCCAAAATCGCTGTCCAGCGGGATTTCCTCGAGGGCCTCGCGGTTCTCGATCCCGAGCAGGAGGCCCTGTTTTTCGGCCTCTTCCGCCACGGCGGCCAGCATTTCGTTGGCGCGTTGAACGGGCTTTTCCTTCCGCTCCTCGCGCCGCTCCATCACCTCCGCGCAAAGCTTCTCGAACTTCGGCGTCTCCTTCTGTCCGGCCGCAATCATCTCCAGGAGCCGGTCCGTATAGTCCTTCATCTCGATGCATCCCATGTGCAGGACCACGAGCCGCGCATGAACACGGGCCGCGGTTTCAATCGTCTTGAGCGTGTGCTTGAACGCGTTCTCCCGCTCCCGGCGGTCCTCCGACGTGAACTTGAACAAATTCGGCGCGGCGTGACTGATCCCCATGGGCAGGGGGCAGAAATTGTGAAGCGTCGAAATCTTGATTTCACCCGCGTCCACAGCCTCGAAGATTCCCGGCAGCAGGCTGATGCGGATGCCGTGGCTCAGCTCGGCATGATCGAATCCGAGCTCGCGGATTTCGCGCAGCATGTCGCGTCCATCCGTGTGCCGGTGCGAGTTCCAACAGGTCGAGAAGGCGTACATAAAAATGGCGCAGGCCGAGTGCGGCATCATTCGGACTGCACTCGGCCTGCGAAGTTCCGGGATTACATGTCGGCGTAACGCGCGCTCAACATGGCGGAGAAACGGGCCGCCTTCATCTTCCGCCGGCGGCGCTCGCTGGGCTTTTCAAAATGCCGATGGTTGCGCACTTCCTTCAGTGTGCCTTCACGATCGATCTTCTTCTTCAGGCGCCGCAACGCCTTCTCGACCGACTCACCTTTTTTCAGCCTTATCTCAGTCAAACCAAATTCACATCCTCTCTGG
>DATKEE010000138.1:0-10740 GCA_035544555.1 Candidatus Methylomirabilota bacterium | reverse complement strand
GCCAACAGTCTGGTTCCGCAACACCTGGTCGTGGGGCGAGGTGCATGAGGAGAGCACCAGCCGTCCATCCATCTTCCAGGCCGCGGCGGATCGATTGGTTCTGGAGCACGAGACGCTCGGACGATTCATCCTGGCCATGGGTCCGGGTGACAATGGCGGCCTCCCGACGCTGCTGTTCACCGACAACGACACGAACCACGCGCGGTTTCCGGAGGTGTCGCTCCCGGCGCGATATTCGAAGGATGCGTTCCATGAGCGCGTGATCAAGGGCAGGCGTGCGGCGGTGAATCCGAAACGGACCGGGACGAAGGCGGCGGCCCACTATCGATACGAGGTTGCGCCGGGTGAACGGGTGACGATCCGGCTGCGATTGTTCGCCGAGGCGGAGGCTCCGGCGGGCGGCTGGCGCGCGGGATTTGACGAACTCATGGAGACGCGTTGTCGCGAGGCGGACGAATACTACGCAACCGTGGTGGATCCCCGGCTGGATGAGGACGGGCTCCGGATTGCGCGACAGGCGTACGCGGGGTTGTTGTGGTCGAAGCAGTTTTATTATTACGCGGTGGAGGACTGGTTGAGCGGTGATCCGGAACTGCCTTTCGAGGCGTGGGCGAGCCGCCGCGAGGGACGGAACCGCGAGTGGACGCATCTGTTCACGCGCAACGTGCTTTCGATGCCCGACAAGTGGGAATATCCGTGGTTCGCGGCATGGGACCTTGCGTTCCACATGATCCCGTTTGCGAAGATCGATCCCCAGTTTGCCAAGTATCAACTCACGCTGCTGTTGCGCGAGTGGTACATGCATCCGAACGGGCAGCTTCCGGCCTACGAGTTCAACTTCAGCGATGTGAATCCGCCCGTGCACGCGTGGGCGGCATGGCGGGTTTACAAGATCAGCGCCCCACCGGGCCGGCGCGACCGGGAATTCCTGGAGAGCGTGTTCCAGAAACTGCTGCTGAACTTCACGTGGTGGGTGAACCGCAAGGACGTCCTCGGGAAGAACCTGTTTTCGGGAGGCTTTCTGGGACTGGACAACATCGGGGTGTTCGACCGTTCAAAGCCGCTGCCGACGGGCGGCACCTTGCGGCAGGCGGACGCGACGGCGTGGATGGCGTTCTACTGTTCGACGATGCTGGCGATGGCGCTGGAACTGGCGCGGGAGGGGGACCGGGTGCGTGTGCCATACGAGGACATGGCGTCGAAGTTCTTCGAGCACTTCATCCAGATCACGGACTCGATGAACACGCATGGCGGGACGGGGCTTTGGGACGAGGAGGATGGATTTTACTATGACCAGATCCAGTCGGATCACGAGGTGATTCCGCTGAAGACGCGGTCGCTGGTGGGGCTGCTGCCGTTGATCGCGGTGGAAGTGATCGAGGAGGACGTGATCCGGAGCCTGCCCGGTTTCAACCGGCGGTTTCAGTGGTTCGTAAAGCATCGCCAGGATCTCGCCCAGTACATCACCTACTGCGAACTCGAGCACCATCATCGGCACCGGCTGCTGGCGATTCCATCCCGGGACCGGCTGGAACGGGTGCTTCGATATCTGCTCGATGAATCGGAGTTCCTGTCGCCGCACGGCATCCGTTCACTCTCCAGGTTTCACGAGCGCGAACCTTATGTGGTTCGCGCTCAGGATATGGAGCATCGCGTGGAGTATCTGCCCGGTGAATCGAACAGCGGGATGTTCGGAGGCAATTCGAACTGGCGGGGTCCGGTGTGGTTTCCCGTGAACTATCTCCTGAAGGAGGCCCTGGAACGCTATCACTACTTTTACGGGGACTCGTTTCAGGTCGAGTGCCCGACCGGTTCCGGAAACCGGATGAACCTGTTGGAGGTGGCGCGGGAACTGGATCGGCGGCTGGCCTCCCTGTTCCGCCGGGACGAGTCGGGATCGCGTCCCTGTTTCGGCGGTGACACCCGGTTTCGAGAGCATCCGCACTGGAGGGACCTCCTGTGGTTTCACGAGTATTTCCATGCGGAGACCGGCCGCGGTCTGGGCGCGAGCCATCAGACCGGCTGGACAGCGCTGGTCATCCGCCACCTGGAGGACATCGCGCGGCTGCGTGCCTGAGGGGCGGTCCCGGGCATCACTGGTGTTGAATAAGGGACAACGGAAGAGCAACCGGGCGCTCATACTCTCACTCTTACTCATACTCAAAAGGAAGGCAATGGGGTCGCATCTAAACAATGGACATTTGAGGTGGACTCAATCAGATGGGCAGGCATGGCAAGGTGGGGATATTATCCGAAGCGCAGCGAGTTTGTGTATAACGGCCGGAGCCGGCTGCGCATTCGAAAGGAATATCAATATACGGGCAGTACATGGCAGTGGATCGGGGACACGCGCTACGTGTATGACGGCATGCGCGTGATCCAGGAACGCGACAGCAGCAACATCCCGACGGTGAGCTACAGTGTCTGAATCGCTTCATCGAGGTTGTTTTTGAGTAAGCGCGATAGGCCCATGCGTATGACCGCTTTGGGTGCGGATAATTGGGCTCTTGGTGGTGCTCAGCCTCCTTTTACTTGTCATCTGGGTTTGGACTTGGGATCCGGCAACAATTGACATTTTGGAATAAGTTCGTTGGCGACAGTAGGGCCTTGTGAGCGAGCCCGCCGAAGGGGTCAGTCCCGGCTATTGTTGAATTATTTTGATGTTAAGTCGGTTTGGAGTGTGGCATGAGCGGAGCGGACTCGTTCGAGCGGGTGGGGAGGTGATGTGGTGGAAGAACGTCTGTCCGGCAGTCGAAAGCGGTAGAGGGCTTCGCCCACAACCGCACTCCAAAACGCTGGCGCGAGATTCGGGAAGCCCCGTGCGAGGTCGGAGACGTTTTGGAGTGCGGCGATGGAGCGGGGCGGATTCGCCGCTTTCGAGCGGGCGGGGAGGTGGTGAGGGGGAAGAGCGACGGATCGGCATTCGAAAGCGGTAGAGGGCTTCGCCTACAACCGCACTCCAGGACGCTGGCGCGAGAATCGGTGGCGCCGGTCATGCCAGTTTTTCAGCCTGTTGCGAGCGCCAGAGGAGCCGGATGATTTCTTCGTGGAAAGCGTTGCGGCTGGGGTATTGGAAGGGATCGGGGGAGCGTTCCCGCAAGTAGTAGGCGCCGTCATTGAATGGTGTGGCAGCGAAAGCGGGCGATTGGCGGGCTTGCGGGCTTGGGGCGGGGAATTGAACGTTGCCTGGCTCCGGATCGAAACCTAGAATGGCCGGTCTATGAAGAATCAACTGGACTTCGAGAAGCCGATTGTCGAGTTGCAGCGGAAGCTTGAAGAGTTGAAGAAGCATCCGGAGGCGCATTCGATGGATCTGAGCCTCGGGCAGGAGATCGAGCAGATTGAGAGGAAGCTGGTTGAGACACGGAAACAGATCTTCTCGAATCTCACCCCCTGGCAGCGCGTGCAACTGGCGCGTCATCCGAAAAGGCCGTTCGCCATGGATTATTTCGCGTCGAGTTTCACCGGGTTCCGTGAACTGCACGGTGACCGTCTGCATGGCGATGACCGGGCGGTTGTGGGCGGGCTGGCCCGGCTGGCGGATCATCGAGTGGTTGTCGTGGGCACCCAGAAGGGGCGCGACACCAAGGAGAATATTCTGAGGAATTTCGGGTCGGCGCATCCCGAGGGGTATCGCAAGGCGCTGCGATTGATGCGGCTGGCGGACAAGTTCGGCCTGCCGATCATTTCGTTGATCGACACGGCGGGCGCGTTTCCGGGCATCGGGGCGGAGGAACGTCACATAGCGGAGGCGATCGCGGTGAACCTGCGGGAGATGATGTTGTTCGAGGTGCCGATCATCGCGGTGGTGGTTGGAGAGGGAGGGTCCGGCGGGGCATTGGGAATCGGGGTGGCGGACCGGGTGTTGATCCTGGAGAATGCCTATTACTCGGTGATCAGTCCGGAGGGATGCGCGGCGATTTTGTGGAAGGATCGCGCGGCGGCGGCCAAGGCGGCCGAAGCGCTCAAGATCACGGCCCGGGACCTACTCGAATTGAAACTGGTGGACGGCATCATCCCGGAGCCGCTGGGGGGCGCGCACAACGACCCGGTGACGATGGCCGTCACCCTGAAGGAGCAGATCCTGGAACAGTTGGAACAGTTGCGCGGGATGAGCGCGAGCGAGCGGTTGAAACAGCGCTACGCCAAATTCCGCGCGCACGGTCATTTCATTGAAGGGAAACAACAGGCCGAGTGACACGACGAACGGCGCGCGCGGGAACGCGGCGGGCAAACCTCCAGTGAACCGCCATCGGGTGGAGGCCGCCGGGAGCAAAAGGTCACCCCTGTTCTGGGGCATGGGAAAGGCAAATCCGCGATGCTGTATCCATTAACATTCCAACCGATCTTCAAGGAACGAGTCTGGGGCGGACGCAGGCTGGAGACCCTCTACCAGAAACCCCTGCCGCCCGACGTGCCGATTGGAGAATCCTGGGAGATCACGGATCGTCCGGAAGGCACGAGCGTGATCAGCAATGGAAGCCTGGCGGGCAGGGAGCTTCGATGGCTGATGGAGCATCACGGGGAGGAGTTGCTGGGAAAGCAACCGGTGCCGGGCGGACGGTTTCCATGGCTGATGAAGATCCTGGATGCCGGGCAAAAGTTGTCGTTGCAGGTGCATCCTCCGGCGAAGCTGGCCGCCGTGCTGGGGGGGGAGCCGAAGACCGAGATGTGGTATGTCGCCCACGCAACGCCCGGCGCGGAATTGTTTGTGGGACTGCGCCGCGGGGTGACGCGGGCGGAGTTCGAGCAAAGGATCAGGGACGGGACCGTGGCGGAATGTTTTCACCGGATCCAGGTCCGGCTGGGCGACGTCATGTTTTTGCCGAGCGGGCGCGTGCACGCGTTGGGAGGCGGGAACGTCATTTTCGAAATCCAGCAGAACTCGGACACGACCTACCGTGTGTTCGACTGGAACCGCACGGGACTCGATGGCCGGCCGCGGGAACTGCACCTCCGCGAATCGCTGGCGAGCATTGACTTCAACGACTTTGAACCCGGTCTGGTGACCGGTGAAGACACGGAAGAGGGCGCCCTGCGAGTCCGGCGGCTGGTGAACGATCCCTTGTTCCGCGTGGACGCTTGCGAATTGCCGGCGAACGCGGCGATTCACCGGCCGGAGCGCGAGCTGGCCGTTCTCGCCGTGCTGGAGGGCGGGTTGACGCTGGGGCATTCCGGACAGACCGTGTCGCTCACGCCGGGCGGATTCTGTCTGCTGCCGGCCAGTTTGAGCGGCGTGGACATCCGGAGTGAAACGGGCGCGCGTCTGCTTCGAGTGCGGCCGTGTGGCGCGGACTGACGCGGGCGCGGGGTATGAAGGAACGGTTTGGGATGATGAACGGGCAAACAGGATTGAAAGATTCCATAAGAAGGGCGGCTGCGCGATGAATCCGGCGCTCAGGGAGTTTCTCCAACGCTGGCTGATCAACACCGTGGCGGTGCTGGTGGCGGCGCACGTTGTGCCGGGCATCCATTACACGACGGCGACCGGTCTGCTGGTCGCGACGCTGTTGCTGGGGGTGTTGAACACGTTTCTGCGGCCGATCCTGATGCTGCTATCCCTGCCGCTGCTGATCTTCACGCTCGGGCTGTTCATGCTGGTCATCAACGCCCTGCTTCTCTATTTCGTGGGCTGGCTGGTGAAGTCGTTTCATGTCGCGGATTTCTGGGCGGCCTTCTGGGGGGCACTGGTCATCAGTCTGGTCGCTCTCTTCCTGAACTCGATGACCGGCACCGGAAGCGCCCGGGTGGAAATCCGCCGGGAACGGCGCCGGCCGCCGCGCGACGGGGATGGCGGCGGGCCGGTCATTGATGTGTAGGAGGTTCGCCGCGGGATAGATAAGTGGCGTGGAGAGTGGGGATGCCACGCGCGTTGAAGTCCTGTTCGAAATCGGTTTTGAGCGCGAGCAATTCCGGTGGCGTTTCCACCCGCTCGAACGACGGGGCTTCACGGAATACCAGGGTCATCTGCTCGAAGTAGTCTGGATTGTCGGTGCGGAGGTGGAGGGGTCCGCCGGGTATCAACACGCGCCGGGCGAGAGCGGGAAAGCGTTCATTGACGAGACGGTTTTTCCAATGACGCCGTTTGGGCCAGGGATCGGGAAAGTAAAGGTGCAGGGCCAGGGTGGAGTTCGCGGGGAGCAGATGTTCAAGGAAGTAGCCGGCTTCGATGCGGAGGCCCCTCAGGTTGGCAAGGCCGAGGCGCGTGCCTTTGCGGTCGATCTTGCGCAGACGCCCGAGCAGGCGTTCGACGGCGAGAAAGTTGTGTTCCGGGTGGCGGGCGGCGTAATCGAGGATGAACGAGCCGTCGCCGCTGCCGAGTTCGACCTCGAGCGGCTGGACCGCGGGAAAAAGGGATGGCGCATCCAGGGGATGGACGGCGTCGGTAATCCTGTGAATCAGACTGGCGGGTGAGGGGTGCATCGGCTGCGTTTCGCGTGTGGACAGGCTGGGTGGTTTGTGTGCGGGGAGTGGCCGGCCGGAATCGCGCCGGTCGGAGGGAAGTGAGATGGTCGGGGCGGTGAGATTTGAACTCACGACCTCTTGGACCCGAACCAAGCGCGCTAGCCAGGCTACGCTACGCCCCGGACCAGGACGGACAAAGTGCCCGGCGGAAAGGTCAATTGCAACGATGATTTTCTTCGGTGTGTTTCTTCGGGCTCATTGACCGGATGAACGGACTGGATCTCCAGGGTTTACCGCGGGACCGGGGTAATGGCACCATCGGGCGTGTCGTCACCGTGGAACATGAGAGGATTGCTCATCAGGCTGCCGCTTTCCAGGACGTGTTGCGTCCGCTTCCTTGCCGCGGTGGTTTTGGTTTTGTTGTCGATCCCTGGCGGTAGGGTTTTCGCGGCCGGGGGCGAAACGATGGGCCCGTTTGGGGTGAGCCGGTGGATGCCGGAGGACGGGCTGCCTGCCGAGAGCGTCAATGCGATCCTGCAATCGCGGGACGGCTACATCTGGCTGGGGACGGACGATGGACTGGCGCGGTTTGATGGCGTGAATTTCAAGGTGTTCGACACGCGCACGACCGGGGAGTTCAGGAACAACCGGGTTGCGGCCGTGATTGAGGATCCGTCGGGGACGATCTGGGTGGGCACGAAGGGCGGTGGCCTTCTGAGTCATCACGACGGGAAGTTCACGAGCTATGGTCCCGAGGCGGGCCTGGAGAACGAGCAGGTCAAGGCGTTGTGCGTGGACTCGACGGAGACCCTGTGGGTGGGCACCGATGGCGGGGGGCTTTACCGGTGGGTTGGGGAGGGGTTCGAGCCGTATGCATTCGCGACTTCCAAGCCGGTCATTTTTGTCAACGCGCTGTTGGGCGATCGCGAGGGAACGATCTGGGTGGGCCATCATGAGGGGCTGTGCCGGATCGAGGACGGGGTCGTCCATCACTTTACTGAGGATGAGTTGCTGGGGCAGACGCGGATCGTGTCCCTGTACGAGGATTCCACCGGGGTGATCTGGCTCGGGACATCCTCCGGATTGTTGAAATACGAGGAGGGCCGGTTTGCGGAGCTGCCGTTGCCGACTGGTTCCGCCAACGTATTCAGCGTGCGGGAATCGGCGGACGGACGGATCTGGGTGGGCACGTTGTTCGGGCTGTTGCAGGTGCAGGAGGGCCGGCTGATTCAGATGGCACCGCATGGCGCGCGGCTGGGAGCGTCGATCACCTCGATGTGGTCGGATCATGAAGGCAGTCTGTGGGTGGGCACGATGACGTCCGGCGTCCACCTGTTCAAGCCGGCGAAGTTCACCGTGTACACCCAGGACCAGGGACTGCCGCACGACATTGTCACGAGCGTTTCGGCGGCGGAGGACGGCACGATGTATTTCGGAACACGCGGCGGCGTGGCAACGCTGCGGGACGGGGAGATGTCCACGATCACCAGCCGTGATGGTCTGACGGAGGATTTCGTGATGACCCTGAATGCGACTGCGGATGGGGTGGTCTGGATTGCGACGCGTTCCGGAGGAATCCAGCGGCTGCGCGACGGGAAGGTGGAATCCCTGCCGGATTCGCCGGGACTGCCCCGGAGCGGGATCTGGTCGAGTTATCTGGATCGCGCCGGCGCGTTATGGCTGGGCTGGTACAGGGGGTTGGTACGGTTTCACGAAGGTGCGATGACCCATTATGACGGGAACAACAGCGGGCTCTCGCACAACGACGTGCGCGCCATTTGCGAGGATGCGAATGGCACCCTGTGGATTGGAACGTCCTACGGCTTGAACCGTCTGAGGGATGGAATCATCACTCCGATGACCAAGATCGGGGAGCACGAACTCGGCGTGGTGCTGGCGTTGTATGTGGACGACGAGAACACGCTGTGGATCGGCACGATTGATCACGGATTGTTCCGGTATCGGGATGGCGCCATCACCCGATACACGACGCGCGAGGGACTGCACGACGATTGCCTCTACTTCATCGTGGAGGATGATCATCACGATCTCTGGTTCGGAGGCACCCGGGGGATCTGGAAGACATCGCGCGAGGACTTGAACCGGTTCGCCGAGGGGGAGACTGCCTCGATTCATTCGACGGTCTATGGCAAGGCCGATGGATTGCGAAGCCCGATTTGCACCGGCACGCTCCAACCGGTCGCCGACAGGAGCGCCGACGGGCGGCTCTGGTTTGCGACCTCCAAGGGCGTGGCCGTCATTGACCCGCTCCGCATTCAGCGCAACCCTCATCCACCTCCGGTCGTCATCGAACAGGTGGTGTTGGACGGTTTTCCGATGGCGCCCGACGACGGGATGGAGATTCCCGCCAGCCAGAGTCGTGTGGAATTTCATTATACGGGGCTCAGTTACATCGTGCCGAATGAGGTCCGGTTCCGTTACCGCCTGGAGGGATTTGATTCAGGCTGGGTGGAGGCCGGGCACAATCGGGTGGCTCATTACACGCAACTTCCCCCCGGTCATTATCGATTTCATGTGAGCGCGGCGAACAACGACGGCGTTTGGAACGAAAGCGGCGCGACGCTCGCCCTGATGATTCTGCCGCATTTCTGGCAGACGGGCTGGTTCATCGCGCTGATGGTGCTGGTGCTGCTCGGTGCCGCCTACGCCGTGTACCAGCGCCACGTCGGACGCCTTCGCCGGGACCATGGGCTTCAGGCGGCGTTCTCGCACCGTCTCATTCGATCGCAGGAGTCCGAGCGTCAACGCATTGCCGCGGGCCTCCATGATGGACTGGGTCAGAATCTGCTCGTGATCAAGAACCTCGCCGTGCTCGCGCAATCGAGTCACTCCGATGCCGCCCGTGTTTCCAAGGCCCTTGAAGACATTTCGACGATTGCCTCGCAGTCCATTCATGAAACCCGCCAGATCGCGCATAATCTCCGGCCGTTCCAACTGGATGAATTGGGTCTGACCAAGGCCCTTGTCGGGATCGCCCGTCAGATTCAAAATTCCACCGGCATTTCAATCGCGACGAATGTGGACGAGTTGGAGCGGGTGTTTTCTCCGGAGATCGAAATCAACCTTTTCCGGATTGCGCAGGAGTGCCTCAACAACGTGGTCAGGCATTCCGGCGCCACCGAGGTCCGCCTGACGGTCTCCCGGTCCGCCGGCCTTGTGCGCCTGGTGGTCGAGGACAACGGCCGCGGATTCGAACCGGCCTCGACGCGGGACGGCCCGTCCGGTTACGGACTGCGAGACATCCAGGAAAGATTGCGAATGATGAGCGGCACGTTCCGCATCCTCTCCCATCCCCCCCATGGCACGCGCATCGAGATCGAGGTGCCCGCACCCGGCGGGTCGGGCGGCGGGAAGCGTTGATGGATTATTTCGCGAATGAAACGGACCCGCACGATTCTGATTGCCGATGATCATCCCATCTTCCGGAAAGGTCTGGCGGAGGTTCTCGCGGATGATCCGGCGCTCACCATCGTGGCCCAGGCCGCTGACGGTGAGACCGCCTGGAGTCTCATCGAGTCCCACCGGCCCTCAGTTGCGATCCTCGATGTTCAGATGCCGAAGGCGAGCGGCCTGCGCGTGGCCCGCCGGATCCGTGAGGAACATCCGGAGGTTCGCGTGATCCTCCTGACGATGCACGATGACGAGCAGTTGTTGAATGAAGCGCTCGACGCGGGGGTGCACGGATTTGTGTTGAAGGAAAGCGCCATGAGCGAACTGCTGGACTGCATCCACGCGGTGCTAGCGGACAAAACATTCATCAGTCCCTCCCTGACGGATGCGCTGCTGCGCCGGCGCCGTCAGGCCGAGGCTCTGCGGCGCGAACGCCCGGGCCTGGAACGGTTGACCCCCAGCGAACGCCGCGTCCTCAAGATGATCGCCCACGATCGCACCAGCAAGGAAATCGCCGACACGCTGGGCATCAGTCCCCGGACGGTGGACACCCACCGGCAGAACATCTGCCAGAAGCTCGATTTGCGCGGCACGCACAGCCTCCTGAAATTCGCCTACGACCACAAGTCGTCGCTCTGAGCGCCGTACGTGTTCACGCGTAGGCCGATTTGCGTGTTCGCCGCGATTCACAAGCCTTCACGGTTCCCCGATCCTGCCACGGTCAACACCAACCCCATGACCGTGCTCATCGCAGATGACAACGCCCGTTTCCGGCGGCTTCTCCGTACGCTGCTGGAAGGCACCACCTCCATCGTCGCCGAGGCGGCCAACGGAACCGAGGCGGTCCAACTTTACCATCGTCATCACCCGGACTGGGTGCTCATGGATATCCGCATGACGATCCTCGACGGACTCAAGGCCACC
>DATKEE010000137.1:0-5938 GCA_035544555.1 Candidatus Methylomirabilota bacterium | reverse complement strand
TGCGCGCCGCCGGCTGGTCCTGGAACATGATGAACCTCATGGCCGTCCCGCTGTTGTTCGGTTTGGGCGTCGATTACAGCATCCATATCCAACTCGCCTTGCGACGCCACCACGGCGATCTGGCCGCGGTGCGACAATCCGTGGGACGCGCGCTGTTGCTCGCCGGGGGCACCACGATCACCGCGTTCGGTTCACTTGCATTTTCCTCCAATGCCGGCCTCGCGTCCCTGGGCCGGGTGTGCGCGGCCGGTATCACCGCGACGATGCTAATCGCGGTGTATCTCCTCCCGGGTTGGTGGCGGGCTTGGGCAAGGGCGGACGACACGGTGGAACAGGCCCCATGAAACCCTCCACGCTCTATCGATCCGGATCGTGGCGCCTGGGACTGGCTCTCGCGCGCCGGCTGCCACCCGCCGTGTCCGGACAACTGGCCGCCACCTTCGCCAGCCTCTATTGCAGAACCGTCCCCGCCCGACGCGACGTGGTGATTCGCAACTTGTTGCCGGTGCTGGACGGCGACATGGCGGCGGCGCGGGAACACGCGCGGAGATTGTTCCGGAACTTTGGACAGAAACTCGCCGACCTCTGGCGTTACGAAAGCGGCCGGCCCATCGACGACCTGTTCAATGAATGGACCGGCTGGGAACATTTCGTGAAGGCTCAGGCCCGGGAACGAGGCGTTCTCCTCCTCACTCCCCATCTGGGCAACTGGGAATTCGGGGCACCGCTGCTCGCGAAGCGCGGCGTCAAACTCCTGGTCATCACCCTCGCCGAACCCCACGACCGCCTCACCGAATTGCGCCGCGACTCGCGCGCCCGTTGGGGCATCGAAACCCTCGTCATCGGCCAAACGCCCTTCGCCTTCGTCGAGGTCATCCGCCGCCTCGAATCCGGCGCGACCGTCGCCCTGCTGGTGGATCGTCCCCCGGAGACCAGCGCCACACCCGTGCAATTGTTCGGACGCGAATTCCACGCCTCCATCGCCGCCGCCGAACTGGCCCGCGCCGCCGGATGCGAATTGCTGCCGGTGTATCTTCCGCGACGCGGACAACGCTACGCCGCGCACATCCTCCCCGCCATTCACTACGACCGCCGTGAATTGGGCAGCCGCGAAGCCCGTCAAACTCTCACTCAGGAAATCATGCGTGCCTTCGAGGCCCCCATCCGCCAACATCCCGACCAATGGTACCACTTCGTCCCCATCTGGCCTCAACCCGATACGCCGGCAAAATAACGGGGAACACCCCCTTTGTCCGGATCCTCGTGCTCGCGTGCCTGATCCTCTTCCTCCCGCGTCCGGTCCTCCACTCCGCCGAACCCGCCGAATTTCTCAATCGCTGGCTCGACCATCAAACCAACCTCCACGCCTGGTCGGCCGACTTCACCCAGACGCGGTCGCTTCGGACGTTGACGCGCCCCCTGACCGCAACGGGCCATGTCTGGTTCGCCGCGCCCGGTCTCTTCCGATGGGAATTGGGCCAGCCGCCTCAAACCATCGCCGTGCGGCAAACCAATCAGATCGTCATCCTCTACCCGAAATTGCGCCGGGCGGAAACGTATCCCCTCGACGGGGAACAGGCCGGTCCCTGGCGCGACGCCCTGGCGCTGCTCGAGGCCGGCTTTCCCCGAAGCCGCCCCGAACTCGAGAATCGTTTCCTCATCCGGGGAATCGCGCTTCAGGAGTCGCGTTGCGAAGTGGACTTGGAACCCCGGTCCGCGGGCGCGCGCCGCATGATGCCCCTCATCCGGCTCGGGTTCTCCACCAACGATCTCAATCTCGTGATGACGGAACTCCGGTTTGCGGACGGCTCGACCCTGCGCAACGACTTCACCAATATGACGGTCAACCCCGAACTGGACGAGACCCTCTTCCAACCGGAAATCCCGGATGGATTCAAGGTCGTCAGCCCGCGCACGAAATAACCCTCACCCGCGGCCGTCACCCGCGCGCCCGTTCCGGTTTTCCCGGACGGTCAGCTCTTCGTCGCTTTCCAGCCCTCGACCTTCGCGATGAACGCCGCGGGCTTTTCGCCGGAATAGCCCACCTGGCGTCCCAATTCCTTGCCCGTGGCATCCACCAGAACCAGCGTGGGAAACCCCTCAGGTCCGTAGGCGTTCTTCAGCTTCTCATTCGCCTTTTTCAACTGCTCGCTCTGCGCCTTGCGCCGGGGAAAATCCACCTGCATCAGCACCAGGTTGTCCTTCGCGTATTTCGCGAACTCATCCGTCGAAAAGACGTTCTTCTTCAACTGAATGCACGGCGGGCACCAGTCCGAGCCCGTGAAGTCCAGCAGGATCAGCTTCTTTTCCTGTTTGGCCTTCGCCTTCGCTTTCTCAAAATCCGTCATCCAGTCCGCGTCCGCCGCGTTCAACACCAGCGCCGCGCACAGCATCCACATTCCCAGCACGATCTTTTTCATAGGTTCTCCGTTCTTTTCGGTTTTTATGTCGCCCGCGTCGCATCCTGAACGGGTTGCGCCTCGATCTGTTCCCTCCAGACCATCCGCCCGCCCACGATCGTCATCAACGCCCTGCCCTTCATCGGCCAGCCGTGAAACGGCGTGTTCGCCGATTTGCTGGCCGAAATCGCCCGATCATAAACCCATTCGCGCTCCGGATCAAATACGGTCACATCCCCGTCCGCCCCCACCGCCAGCGTCCCCTTCGCCAGCCGCAACAGCCGCGCCGGCCCCAGCGTGAACTTGGCAATCACATCCGTCAGCGGCATCCGGCGCGTGTGATGCAATCGCATCAGCGACAACGCCAGTTCCGTCTCGAATCCCGTGATGCCGAACGGCGCGCTGTCAAATTCGACCTCCTTCTCGTAGTCGCAATGCGGCGCGTGATCACTGCAAATGATGTCCAGCGTCCCGTCCACCAGGCCGTCAATCACCGCCTCCCGGTCCTTCGCCGAACGCAGCGGAGGATTCATCTTGAAGTTCGTGTCATACGCGGGCCAGCGCGGCAGGTTCCCCGCCGGCGTGCCCGGCGGATACAACCGCCGGCCATCCTCCTCCCAGAACCGTTCGCTCCCCGCCAGCGCCGCGTCCGTGAGCACGAAATGATGCGGACACGCCTCGCCCGTGATCGGGATGCAGCGCTTCTTCGCCTCGCGCAGCAATTGCACGCTTCCCGCCGCGCTGATGTGCTGGCAATGCACGTGCCCCCCCGTCAACTCCGCCAGCAAAACGTTCCGCGCCACAATCATCTCCTCGCCCGCCGCCGGCCATCCCTGCAATCCCAGCACCGTGCTCCAGTAACCCTCGTGCATCACCCCGTCCGTCACGAGCGTGTAATCCTGGCAATGATCCATCACCGGCAAATCGAACATCCGCGCAAACTCCAGCGCCCGGCGCATCACCTCGTGATTCTGCACGCACCGCCCGTCATCCGTGATCGCCACCACACCCGCCTTCTTCAACGATCCAATCGGCGCCAGTTGCTCCCCGCCCAGACCCTGCGTGATCGCCCCCGTCACAAACACGTTCACCCGCCCCTCCCGCAACGCCTTCTCCCGGATCAACGCCACCGTCCCCGGCGTGTCAATCACCGGCGACGTGTTCGGCATGCAGACCACCGACGTAAACCCGCCCCGAGCCGCCGCCGCCGTGCCCGTGGCGATGGTCTCCTTGGCCGTCTGCCCCGGCTCGCGCAAATGCGCGTGCGCGTCAATCAATCCCGGACACACCACCAGGCCGTGGACCTCCACGCGTTCGATGTCGGGGGGAGCGAGCGAGGACGCCTCGGGACCGAGCGCGGCGATCCGCCCGTCGAGGATCAGCAAATCCGCCACGGCGTCGAATCGGTTGGTGGGATCGAGGATGCGGCCGCCGCTCAGGAGCAGTGAACTCATGCGGGCGGAGAGGATATACGGACGCGGATTGACAAGGCAAGCCCGCCCGCTACAGTGCCCGTCGGTCAAAGCGGGTGTAGCTCAATGGTAGAGTTCCAGCCTTCCAAGCTGGCCATGCGGGTTCGATTCCCGTCGCCCGCTCCATTTTCCCCTCCCTGTCAGAAACCGAAGTTAAGGAGGTCGTGTGATTAAACGAGCTGGACAAAATGGACGGACTGGACGGGATGAAAGTGAAGCGGGCCGTGAAACGCTGATTCCCAAGCATGGGGCGTATCGCAAGTTGAGGAGTTTTCAGATCGCCCAACTGGCCTATGACGTCACGGTGCGTTTCTGCAACCGCTACATCGACCGGCGCAGCCGGACACACGATCAGATGGTTCAGGCGGCGCGATCCGGCGTGCAGAATATCGCCGAGGGTAGCATCGCGAGCGGCACATCCAAGAAGACCGAGTTGAAGCTCACGAATGTGGCCCGTGCCAGCCTGGAGGAACTGCGCCTCGACTATGAGGATTTCCTTCGGCAGCGGGGCCTGCCGCTCTGGACGCCTGAAGATCTCAGGCGCAAGGCGTTGGTGGCACGCCGCTGTACGACGGCGGACGAGGTGGCGGCATGGGTGAAGGAGATTCACGACGCTGACGCACGGAACCGCCAGCCCATCAAGTCCAGTTCGTCCAGTTCGTCCAGATATGCCGGCACCGCTGCCAACGCCGCTCTGGTGCTGATCGGCGTGGCCATGGCCCTGCTGGACCGCCAGATCGCGGCACAAGCCAGCGATTTTGAGAACGAGGGTGGCTTTACCGAACGACTTTACCGGGTACGCCAAAGCAGGAGACGACAGGAATGAGCAGTCTTCACGAATCCACCGTCACCAGCCGGCGATCATTGGAAATATCCCCCCGAAAGTGCGCCCCGACGGCAACCGAATCAGCTTCGTCAAGCGCCGCTCATCCAAATCCCACCGCCTCAGACCGTAGTCCGACGCGCTGAGCGTGAACAGGGTGCCGCCATCGTCGCTGAACGCCATCCGGTTCGGCCCAAATACCGCGCCCCCGGCAATCCAGCGCACGTGCGGCTTCCCCATCGGTTGCGCCTGAACGAGCACTCCCATCAACAGCGCACCGGAGAACACCAGGCAGAATCTTCGTCCCAATCCCATGGTAAATCTCCTTCGTGTCCGGTCCGCCAAAACTGCACTCGCACCTCCGATCCTGTCAATACCCGCGGAAATTCCCGCTCGCACTCTCGATCCGCGCACTCCAAAACGCTGAAGCGAAATTCGCCAAACCCCGTGCAAAGTCGGCGACGTTTTGGAGTGCGGCGATGGAGCGGAGCGACTTCGCCGCTTTCCTCGCGGGGTATCGGCTTACTTGCCAACAACACGCCCCAGAATGCTGGATCTGTTGTAGGACCCAAGTGCCCTGCTGTCCACGGCGGTTCCGATGTTGTCGCCTAGTAGAAACTCAACATTATTCATGGTGCTATCGCTCGCTCTGCGCGCCGCTTTCATTGGTTCCCGCCGGCTTGTCCACCGCGCACTGGCTTGGAATAGTTCCCTCAACATGTCCCGCCCCGCCCAAACTCGCCAGATGACACGCCGCCCAATGCCCCGGCTCAATCTCCCTCATCTCCGGCACTTCCACCCGGCACCGCGCCTCCGCCACCGGACATCGCGGATGAAACGGACATCCCGGCGGCGGGTCAATCGGCGACGGCAGTTCCCCCGGCAACAGAATCCGCTCCCGCTTCGATTCCGGATCCAGCGACGGCACCGCCGAGATCAGAGCCCGCGTGTAGGGATGCTGCGGCGCGCGCACCACCTCCCGCGCGTCCCCCGTCTCCACCACCCGCCCCAGATACATCACCATCACCCGCCGGCTGATGTGCTCCACCACCGCGAGATCGTGCGCGATGAACAGAAACGCAATCCCCCGATCCCGTTGAAGGTCCTGCAGCAGATTGACGATCTGCGCCTGGATCGACACGTCCAGCGCGCTCACCGGCTCGTCGCACACAATCAACCGCGGCTCCACCGCCAGCGCCCGCACGATCCCGATCCGCTGCCGCTGCCCGCCGCTGAACTCGTGC
>DATKEE010000136.1:0-7028 GCA_035544555.1 Candidatus Methylomirabilota bacterium | reverse complement strand
TGGGTGGAGGTGGTTGCGGAATCAGTTGTCGAGAATGGCCGCAACACGGTGACGGTGGCGGCGCCGGCCGGGCACCGCTTTTATCGCCTGGTGAGGCCGGCCTCATGAAGCCGGCTCGAAGGTGCCCTCGTTGAAATCCCTGCTGACACCCGCCGTCGCGCGATACGGAATGGCCGGTCTTGCCGGTTTGTTGTTCGCGGGCGCATTTTCCCCGTTTGAGATCGCCGGGCTGGCGTGGGTTGCGCCCGCCCTGCTTCTGACAGTGACGGCCGGGCAACGGGGGGCGGTTGCATTCCGGCTGGGATATGTCACGGGCGCGGTGCGCTGGCTGGTCTCGTTGTACTGGTTGTTGTTGATTCCCTTTCCCGCCGGGGCGGTGGCCGGGTGGCTTGCGTTGTGCGCGTATCTCGCGCTTTATCCGGCGCTGTGGGTCTGGCTTTGTTGGAGGTGTTTTCCGTTCACAGGGAAGTCCGGGGATGCCTCGCAACCGGACTCCATGGAAACCGGGGAGCTCCGTTCGGTGCCGCGAAACGCGGGAGACGCCGGCGATGCGCCGGCAGGGAGCGGCGTGTCACCGGGACGAGTGTTTGAGAGGATGCATGCGGCGGGGTGGTTGCGTCGCGGCGGCTGGGCATTGGGGTGCGCGGTGTTGTGGGTTGCGATCGAGATGGTGCAGGCGCGGCTGGCCAGCGGGTTTCCCTGGAGCCTCCTCGGCGTTTCCCAACATGCCATTCTGCCATTGGTCCAGGTCGCGTCGATAGCGGGTGTGCATGGGATCGCGTTCCTGGTGGTGTGGTTTTCCGTCGCGTTGTTCTGCGCGGCGGCGCGGTTGTGGGGACGGCCGGCGACGCATCGGGATGCCTGGGCGGAAATTCTGGTGCCGTTGCTGGTGGTCATCCTGACGGGTGTGTGGGGGTATTCCCGCATGATGCGTCCCCTGCCGGAACGAGGCACGGCGCGGCTGGCATTGATTCAGCCGAGCGTGCCGCAGACGTTGATCTTCGATTCGACGGAAACGACGAACCGGTTTGACCGGTTGATGGAGTTGTCCGAGGAGGCATTGGAGTCGGGGCCGGATGTGTTGATCTGGCCCGAGGCGGCGATGCCGCCGTGGAACGAGGATCGGGCGAAGCGTGTATTTGAACTGGCGCGCGCGCATGGGGTGTGGCTGGTGCTGGGGGCGGACGACGTGGAGGAACGGGAGGATGGCGGGCTGGATATTTACAACAGCGCCTTCCTGATCGGCCCCGGTGGCCGGGTGGAGGGAGTGTATCGAAAGCAGCGGCTGGTGATCTTTGGAGAGTATGTGCCGCTGGATGACTGGATTCCTTTCATGCGCCATCTGACGCCGATCCCCGGGGGGTTTGAAGCGGGAGACAAGCCGGTGCCATTCCGGCTGGAAGGCACGGGTGTCGAGACGTCGGTGTTGATCTGCTTCGAGGATGTGTTTCCGCGTTCCGCGCGGGGGCACGTTCTGGAGGGCACGGACTTTCTGTTGAATCTGACGAACGACGGCTGGTTTCGTCAGAGCGCGGCGCACTGGCAGCATGCGTACAACGCGGTGTTCCGCGCGGTGGAGAATGGAGTTCCGTTGGTGCGTTGCACAAACAACGGCCTGACCTGCTGGATTGACGCGCGCGGGCGCATCCGGGAGGTCTTTCGGACGGAAGGGGAAGGCATTTACGGGGCGGGCTTCCTGATCGCCACGATTCCATTGCCGGAACGAGGCGCGGCATTGGAACGCCCCTTTTATCATCGGCACGGGGATGTGTTCGGTTGGTGTTGCGTGGGGATTGGGGCGTGGATTGCGGGTGTCGGATTCATGAAAAGGAAAGGCCGCCACCTGTTGCCAGAAGGAGAGTGATCCGACTTACGTCGGAGGCTACGTGGTGGGTGGGGGGTGGATGGCTGTGGCATGGAGCTGAGTCGCGCGGGCGGGCCGGCCGCGCTCCCATGGAATGACGATGCATTGTTCCTTTGCTCCTACGCATGCGCCTTCGGCAGGTCAGGGACGCGATGGAACGTTCCTACCGGGGTTCCGATGGAGCGCGAAATTGGGGGATGCGTGCGGTCGGGGGAGAGTGATCCGACTTACGTCGGAGGCTACGAGATGGGAGGAGGGCGGATCAGTGCCGTTCCTGGAGCATGGTCTCGGCGTGTTTGCGGGCGGCGGAGGATTGGCCGCCGAGCATGCGCGCCAACTCAGTCACGCGGTCGCCGCGATTGAGGGGATGGATTTCCGAGAGGGTTCTTCCGTCCCTGACCTGTTTGGTAACGACATAGTGTGAACCCGCAGTGGCGGCAACAGCGGGCAAATGAGTGATGCAGAGCACCTGCCGGTTGCGGGCGATTTCGAGCATCTTGTCACCGACGGCGACCGCGGTTTCGCCGCCGACATTGGCGTCCACTTCATCGAAGACGAGGACCGGGATTTCGTCCTCATCGGCGAGGACGGTCTTGAGTGCCAACATCACGCGCGCCATTTCGCCGGACGAGGCGATGGCGCGGAGCGGGCGGAGGGGTTCTCCGATATTGGGCGCGAATTGGAAATCGACGGTGTCGAAACCGGATGGCGAAGGCGGGTGTTGGGAGCCGTCCGCGGTGGTTTCCAGGGAGATGTCGAAGCGGCTTTGAGCGAAGCCGAGGTCATTCAATTCGCGTGAGACGGCTTTACAGAGGCGGGGAATCGTCTTCCGCCGGCCGGTGGTGAGCGTGTGGCCGCGGCGGACGAGATCGGCCCGCGTCTGATCGAGCGCGGTCTGGATGCGGGCGAGTTCCGCGTCACGGCCTTCGAGCCGGCGGAGTTTCGTTTCGGCTTGATCCGCCCGGGCGAGAATGGATTCGAGGGTGCCGCCGTATTTGCGTTTGAGTGACTGGATGAGGTTGAGGCGTTCCTCGAGGCCCTGAAGCCGTTCGGGGTCGATGTCGATGTGATCGGCGTAATGGGAGAGTTCGCCGAGGACTTCGTTGAGGGATTCGACGGTCTGTTGGTGAAGGGGGAGAAGGCGTCCGGCGGCGGGATCGATGCGGGCGATTTCGTGCAACGTTCGTCCCAGCGCGCCAGCCTGGGTGAGCACTGAAGATTCGTCGTCGGAAAGCAATTGGCGGGCGGACTGGGCGAGTTCGATCAGACGCGCGGCATTGCTGGCGCGCTGGTATTCGGTTTCGAGGCGCGCGTCTTCGCCGGGTTGGAGACGGGCATCGGAAATCTCGCGCACCTGGAAGCGGAGGAGGTCCAGTTCGCGGGCATGGGTTTCGTCGTCGGTGACCAGCGCGGCCTTTTCGGCTTCGAGCGAAGTGAGACGGTGAACGGCATCGGTGAACGCGTTCCGGCCGGGGAGGAGGTTTCCGAACGCGTCGAGAATGGCGAGTTGCCGGGCGGGGTGGAGGAGGGACTGATGTTCGTGGGGTCCGTGGATATCGACGAGCCATTCGCCGAGGGTGGCGAGGGTATTGAGGGAGGTGGGGGAGCCGTTGACGAACTGGCGGTTGGCGCCGGCGGTGGTGAAGGCGCGTTTCAGAACGAGTTGATGATCCTCGCAGGGATCGAGTCCGTTTTCCTCGAGGAATGGAGCGAGGGGGGCGCGGAGGGAGCGGGTGTCGAAGACGGCTTCGACGGAGCAGGACTCGGCACCGGCGCGGATGGAGGCGCGGTCGGCGCGTTCGCCGAGGACGAGGTTGAGGGCGCCGATGAGGATGGATTTTCCGGCGCCGGTTTCACCGGTGATGACGTTGTAACCGGCGGGAAGTTCGAGGGTGAGATCGGCCACGAGAGCGAGGTTTTTGATGCGCAGGGTGGTGAGCATGGCCGGAAATCGTTCGCGCGGAATTTGACGTGTATGCTAGGGTTCGGCAAAAGAAAAGTCGTCATGCACAAGCGTCTATCAGAGCGGAGCGTCACGGGCGGCGGAGGGGATTGTTAAGTCATGTCGTTTTCGTTCATTTTTCTGGGGACCGGCACGTCGCAGGGGGTGCCGGTGATCGCGAAGGAGTATCCGCCGGAGTTTCTGGCCAATCCGCGGAATCATCGGACGCGTCCCTCGATCTATGTGGAGACGGGCGAGGTGAAGCTGGTGGTGGACACGACGCCGGAGTTCCGGATGCAGATGCTGCGGGAGAAGATCCGATGGCTGGACGCGGTGATCATCACGCACGCGCACGCGGACCACATCATGGGGATGGACGATTGCCGGCGGTTTTGCGACCTGAGAAACGGGGTGGCGCTGCCGGTGTACGCGAGCGAGGCGACTTTGGTGGATTTGAGGCGGGTGTTCGCGTACGCGTTTCATGACGGGCCGTGGTCGAAGGGATATTTCATTCCGGAAGCGAGGTTGATGAAGGGACCGTTCCGTCTGGGCGATCTGGAGGTGACACCGCTGGACCTGCCGCATGGCCGGACGATCACGAACGGATTGTTATTCTCGCAGGGAGGGAGGAAGCGGCTGGCTTATCTGAGCGATTGCAAGGAAGTGCCGGAGGAAGCCCTTGCGAGGATTCAAGGGGTGGAAGTGGCGGTGCTGGACGCCCTGCGCCGGGATCCGCACCCGACCCACATGTGCCTGGACGAGGCATTGACGGCGGCGCGGCGGATAGCCGCGGATCGGACCTACTTCACGCATTTGACGCACGATTACGACCATGACCTGGCGCAGGCCGAAATGCCTCCCGGCGTCGAGTTCGCGTATGACGGCCTGCGAGTGGAGTCAAATGGAGAGGTCAGGGCGGCGGATCGCGTCGCCGGTCAGGCAATCTCGCGATAGAAAACGCATATGAATCCGCATCGGTGGTTGGTTCGAATTCTGGTCCTCGCGAGTCTTGCCTTCCAATCGGGAGCAAGCCTTCGAGGGCAGGAGCGAGGGCAGGAGGTGGTGGTGATTTACAACGCGAAGCTGCCCGAGTCGCGGGAAGTGGCGGAACATTACGCGGAGCGGCGTTCGGTGCCCGCCGCGCGGGTGTGGGGACTGGACCTTCCGGAGACGGAGACGATTTCGCGCGCGCAATACCGGATCGGGCTGGAGCATCCGTTGCGGACGCGGTTGGAGCGGGAGGGGCTGCTGGTTTTCAAGGCCGAGTTTCAAGACGCGCCGGACGGGGGTTCCCGGAAGATTCAATGGAAATTGAGCGAGGCGAAGATCCGGTATCTGGTGTTGTGTTACGGCGTGCCGTTGCGGATCGAGCCGGATCCGACCTTGAACGAGAGCGTGCCGGCGGACATGCGGGCGGAGTTGCGCCGGAACGAGGCCGCGGTGGACAGCGAGCTGGCGGTGCTGCCGTTGCCGGATGAACTGCGGCGTGTCACCGGGCCGCTCAACAATCCGGTGTTCGGAGCGACAAATGCCAGCCTGTTGGGGCCGGTGCAGGGCGCGCTCATGGTGGCGCGGCTGGATGGGCCGACGCCCGGGATTGCCCGGGCACTGGTGGACCGGGCGATTGAGGCGGAGGAGACAGGTCTTTGGGGGCGCGCCTATGTCGATCTGCGCGGGTTGCCGGAAGGCGATGGCTATCGGGCGGGTGATGACTGGTTGCGGATGGCAGCCACGCTGAGTGAACGGCATGGCATGACGACGGTGGTGGACGAGAAGCCGGCGACGTTCTCCGCCGGATTTCCGATGAGCCACATTGCGTTTTACGCGGGATGGTACGACGGGGCGGTGTCGGGTCCATTCACTCGGGCGGAGGTGGAGTTCATGCCGGGCGCGGTGGCGTATCACCTGCATTCATTCAGTGCGGAAACCATCCGGGATGCGGCCAAAAGGTGGGTTGGACCCCTGCTGGCGAAGGGGGCGACCGCGGTGGTGGGAACCGTGTATGAGCCTTATCTTCCGGGCACACCCGACATCGGCGCGCTTTGGGGAAGGATGGTGCTTTCCGGCTACACATTTGGCGAGGCGGCGTACGCCGCGCAGGGGGTATTGTCGTGGCAGACGACCGTGGTGGGGGATCCGCTTTACCGGCCCTTTGGGAAGAATCCGCAACAACTGCACGAGCGCCTGGAGAATGAGGGGAGCGAACTGATTGAGTGGTCGCATCTGCTCGTGGCCAATCGCAATCTGATGCTGGGATTTCCCGTGGCCGAGACCATCGGTTATCTGGAGAACATTGATACGACGCCGAAGAGCGCGGTGTTGCTGGAACGGCTGGGGGAACTATACCGGGAAGTCGAGAAGAAGGCGGGAGCCGTCGATGCCCTGCGGAAGGCCCTCGAACAGGATCCTTCGCGGCTCCAGCGAATCCGGATTTACCGGACGCTCGCCGGATGGCTGGCGGAGGATGAGCAGACGGAAGCGGCGTTTGAAGCCCATCAACGATTGATCGAACTGGCGCCGGATCATCCCGACCGGCTGGAGATCCACCGGCAATTGGTCGCGCTGGCGAGGAAACTGGGTCGGGGCGATGACGCGGCCCGATATGAGGCCGAGATTGAGAAGCTCACCCCGCCACCCGAATCAGGGGGAACGACTCGTTAAGGGTCTGATGTTGGAGAGAAGGATTTCGATGGGTGCGGGACGCTCAGCCCTTGCCCTGGGCCTTCTTGTCGAAGGCGGCGTCGAAGGCCACCTGACTGGGGGCAAAATCCACCTGACGGACGAATTTGCAGGCCTCGGCCGCGCCGTGTTCGCGGTCCATGCCGATGTCCTCCCATTCCACCGAGAGGGGGCCCTGGTAATTGATCCGGTTCAGCGCGCGTATGATTTCCTCGAAGTTCACGGAGCCGCGCCCGAGGGAGCGAAAGTCCCAGAAACGGCGGGCATCGCCGAACGCGACGTGGCCGCCAAACACGCCGGCCTCGGTTGGTGTGGACGACCAATGGACATCCTTCATGTGCACGTGATAGATGCGTTTCGCGAATTTGTAGATGAACGCCACATAATCGACGCCTTGGTAGCCGAGATGCGAAGGGTCGTAGTTGAAGCCGAACTCGGGACGATTGTCCAGCGCCTGCAGGGCCCGCCCGGCGCTGGCGATGTCGAAGGCAATCTCGGTGGGATGCACCTCCAATCCGAACTGGACGCCGGCCTTTTTGAATT
>DATKEE010000135.1:0-2730 GCA_035544555.1 Candidatus Methylomirabilota bacterium | reverse complement strand
CATATGTGACAAAGTTTTGTGCGCGGAATCGTTCCTCTCCGGCGCGCCTGACCTGGGCGATGTCTCCCCGTTCGGCTGGAATTTTCCCTTTGCACGTGGCAATGCCGCGGCTAATTTGAACGCGGCTTGTCCGATGGTGTAATGGTAGCACAACTCCCTTTGGAGGAGTTTGTCTTGGTTCGAATCCAAGTCGGACAGCCAACTTCAACGACTCGTCGACGCCGAACTTCCCAGCAGCGGTACTCGCAGTTTGAAAACCACGTGGTCGGCGAAATGCCCTGGAAATGCCGCCCGCGTTCCGGCACCCGCCGTCGGGCCGGTCGCGCGAAGCTCGATAATCAGGAAATCCGTCTCCGCTGGAAGAGACGCGCTAATCTCCAGCTTCTCCCAAGTCGCCGGGTCATCGTCGGTGGTTATCTCCTCCACCATCAACGCCAGCGACATCACGCTACGGCGCGGCCAAAGCGCCGCCGCGTCCTCAGGGCGTCCTTGAAACGCGGCCAGAGTCAGGCCGAATGTGTCCGCCACTTGCGCGCCGCCGATGCGGTTGAACATCGCGGACAACTTCCCGTTCCCGCCCTCCACGAGCATTTCCTTATACGCGCGCAGGTCCACCAACTGCCAGACTTCCGCTTTTGCCGGCGCCGCGGACCAGACGGGGGCGCTGGATGGCGAGGCGAGAAAGCGCAGCATGCCCGCCCCCTTGAACGGTATGATGCCTTGCATCGGACCGCTCACCGTGCAGGCCGGGCCGCTCCAGAATCCGAACGCCGCCGGCATCCCGCCTCCCCGCATTCGATCAAACTCATCAAAGCCACAATTCCCGGGATCGATCTGGATGGCCCTGCCGACCTGCGGAAACGCCCCGGCGAACAGGACAATCGGACTCATCATCCCGGCTCGATCCACAGCCACCGCCATGTTCGGCGTCAATTGCCGGGACGCCCCCGTGGTATCCGCCATCACTTGCACCCGGCCCTCGAAAACGCCCACCTCAGTCACGCCGGCCGTGGCACTGACACCAAATTGCGTTCCGAAATCCACGACTCGCGCCGAAGGCGTCGTCACCTCGAACCCTCTGCCGCTGGCGGGCACGTAGGCGGCAAGTTTTCCGTGTTGCAGAAGCACCGAGCGGGGACTTGTCAGGTCCAACTCCGCCGGCCCCTCGACCGCGATCTTTTCCTCGCGGGGAAACTCCAGTTCGATCACACCCGACTCCAGTCGTAGCGGCCCCGCCCGAACAACGTCACCGACCTTCGGCTGGCGCGAGCCCGCGGCCCAGCGGACATCCAGCGCGTCGTACACCGTGCAAATCGAATCCCGCCTCCAGAACTTGAAACCGCCGGGATGGAATGGCCGCGAAAACCACGCGCTCGCGACGAGCACCAGCACCAGGCTGACGGCGAAGACCAGCTTTTTGCCCGGTCGAACGGGGGTGTGACACCAGCCCCAAAGCCGCTCCCACCAGCCGGCAACGGCTTCCTTGCGCGCGCCCGCCCAGGCTTCCTCGGCGGCCAGTTGAATCATCGCGCTTGTCAACGCGCGCGACCGCCTCCGGCCGAACTCGGCGCGCAATATCCCCGTGCACGCAAGTTCCCATCCGTCCGGTTGCCGGGCCGGCGGAGGCGGAGTTGGAGTTGGAGTGAAGTCAGACACGATTCAATGCCTCTCGCCCCAACTGCCGCTGCACACAGTCGCGGATGGCGGTACGCGCGCGTTCCAATCGCTTGAGCACGGCGTTCAGTTTGATCTCCTGCGTTCCGGCGATCTCGCGCGCCTTGCGATTCTCGAAATAGTGCAGCCGGCAGACTGTCTGGAGCGTTTCCGGCAACTCCCCGAAACATCGCTCCACCACGCGAAACCGTTCCTCCCACGTCTCCCCCGGAATCTCATCCTCAAACGAGCGGTATGCCTCGTCCAACTCCTGCAAGGCATCCGGTTCCACGGGGAATTCGCGCCCCCGCTTCCGCAGTGCCGCATAGGCCTCGAGCCGCGCGATGCCCCGCAACCAGGCCGGGAACGCCGCAGGATCCTTCAACGAATCAATCTTCCGATAGGCGATCAGAAAGGTTTGTTGCGCAATGTCCTCCGCGAGGTTTGGATCCGCCACAATCGAGAAAACGTACGCCAGGAGCATCGGCTCGTTCTGCCGGGCCAGCATCTCGAAGATGTGCAGCGAACTGGGATTGCGGCTCACAGTGGCACGGATCGGTATCCGTCGAGCATGGTTTGGGACAGGCGGAAGGGCGTCAACCCGGACAACGGACCGCTTCCCATCGAGAACGTCACGGCGCCCCTTTCCATTTGGTTCACGGTGCTGTCCATTGTTACAGGTAAGCGTTGCCCGGGCCGGTTTTATGACAATCAAGGCCGGGGCAGCAGATGGGGAGATCCACCCGCAGTCAATCAAGACAGGCGAATTGGCTCACGCCTGCGCCTCCCCGGCACTTGAGGCACCACCTCGTCAGGAATGTCATAAAATCGCTGTCAGGGACGCTATTGGTAGATGCCCATTCAGTCGAGCAAACAGCCCCACGCCGCCAGCATCTTTCCGCCTGTCTCAGTTGAATCCAATCCCGGCAAGAATCCTTCTCCGCCCCATTACTCATGAAAAGCGCCTCCTCCCAAACCATCCTTCCATCGCGCATGATTCCTCGTCCTGCTGCCCGAATCCGATGTTTCGGCGGTGCCTTGATGGTGGCCGTGCTGTCGTTGAGTCTGACGCTTCCC
>DATKEE010000134.1:0-4581 GCA_035544555.1 Candidatus Methylomirabilota bacterium | reverse complement strand
GGTCGCAACGATCCCTGTCACTGTGGCAGCGGAAGGAAATACAAAAAGTGTCACCTGGAAGCCGACGAGCGGAGCCGCGTGACGCATCGTCCGGCGCGGCTGGATCCGGCCCTGGACCGGGGCAGTCTTGATGAACTTCTGCCATTCGCGCAACCGGGTTTGGATCTCGAAGCGTCCAGTGCGAGGATTGTGGCCGCGGAGGCCGCCATGGAAGCGCACTTTTCAAGTTTCGAAGCACTGATCGAGGATGATGAACGCTTTCTGGCTCTCACCCAATCGCTCTTCGAGGAGGAATGCTTCGCGCCGCTGCGATTTACCGCGTCCGATGTCCGGAGCGCGTTCGATCATGTCGGGTATCCCCAGACCGCGTCGCCGGACGACATGACGGTTGACACCCTGCGCGCGGCGATTCTCCACGTGGCGGACAAGGAGCGCCGAGCCATGCTTGCGGTGGGCCTGCTGCTGCATCTGCCCGGTTTCGTGGCGGACGGCCGATTCCTCGAGGCGTGGTTGATCCGGTCGATGGCGGAGGAGACCGTTGAAGAGGCGGACGAGAGCAATGGTTTCCTCTTCCAGATGTTCGCCTTCGGATACAACGACTGGGCCGCCGACAAACTGGCGAAGGACAGGGCCATGTTGCAACAGTTGGGGCTGGATCCGGAACGCATTCAATCCATGAGCCTGGACGAGATTGATTCCTGGATTCGGGAGCGGGAGGGCGACCCTTCAAAAGCCGGCGTGTTGGAGGCATTCTTTCGGGAGCATCCGGACCTGCGCGAGGGATCGATTGCGAATATCCAATCCATGGAACGCAACTCGGTCCTGCTGCTGGAGCGGGAGGACAGCCGCTTTCTACTCCTGCCATTCGAGGAGGTTGAACCCTGGTTGATCGAGCTCGGCGAACAAGCGCGTCAACAGGGGTTGCTCGAAGGCTTTCCGGACGACGACGCCACAGGTGAAACCAGGCATCACGAGTTCAATGAGCTCCACTTGCCGCTGCTGCGGGAAATGGCTGATTCCATTTTCACAGGGGAACGCGTCGCGGGGATCATCGCGGATTTGAAGAAGTATCGAAACGAACGGTTCGCCGCCGGCGACAAGGCCACAGCCAGCCAGGCCCTGGGCGCAGTTTTCCTGCTCGATCGGGAAACCAGTCCCGGCGAGAACTACTTTCTCCTGAACCTTTGCGCGCGGTCGATGTATTCAATGGTCCATGCGGAAGCGACTGACGATCAGAAGAGGATAAATTGAACGCGCCGACAGACTTCATCCTCCCGCTGCCCTTCGTTTCATAAATGCGCGCGCATGTGCGCGCCTGGATAACCCGCATTCAGGTCATTCCATGGCACCGGAGACTCCTTCCCGGCCGGACCGGAGCTTCACCGAATCATCCGCTCGTTGGGCGCCAGCAGCCAGGCCCGGGGCGCGCCACCACGCAGGCTCTCGCGCAGGATCATGGACGGAGTTGCCAGGTCAAAACCGGCCTCACGCAACAGCCGGAGCGTCGCCGGATCCGGACGCCATCGGATCGCCTCACCCGGCTGCTCAAACAAACCGAGCAACTCGAATACGCTTTTGGGTCGCGGATAATGAATCACCGCGTAGCCCGGAGCCAGGCCCGCCTCCTCCGCCACTGCCGCCACCGCCTCGCCGATGCCGCCAGGATGATCCACCAGGTTCAATTCCCTGGCCTGAACGCCCGACCAGACACGTCCCCCGGCGATTGCCTCGACCTCTTCCACGGTCAGCCCACGCGATTCGGCCACGCGCTCAAGAAAGTTCGAGTAGATGTCGTCCACGAACGATTGGAATCTCGCCTCTTCGGCCGGTGTCCATGGCCGTTCCAGCGACATCGTGGTGGCGGACTCATCCAGGGTGACGCTTTCCAGGTTGAGACCCACCTTTTCGAGCAGATCGCCGAAGCTCAGCTTGAGGGCGAACACGCCGATGGATCCGGTGAGGGTTCCCGGTTCGGCGTAGATTGGACGGCCGATGCACGTGATCCAGTAACCCCCGGAAGCTGCGAGGCTGCCCATCGAGATGACCACGGGCTTTTCGCCGGCCAGTGACTCGAGGGCCCGCCGGATCGCCTCACTGGCGGTGGCCGAGCCGCCCGGGGAATTGATCCGCACCACCACGCCCCGGATTCGGGAATCGGCAGCAAGCGCTTCAATCGTCTTTACGGTCGGACCGGACGCAATCATGCCGGGCATCTCCTGCGCGCCGTCGATGATCTGACCCTCAAGGTGCAGCAGGCCGATGGCGGGTGATTGGCTCTTGCGCTCCGGAGCGCCGCCCAGAATCCCGCTCATCAGCTCGAACAAGGACGGTGGCTTCGGCGGTTTCGGCTGGGGTTCGATCCAGTCCACCGCGGTTCCCAGGAGTTCATGCAGGACTTCCCGCCGGGTCCCGGAGGCCACGACGCGGTCCACCAAGCCCGCCTCGAGCGCGGTTTTGGGGGTGAACAACCTTTCGCCTTGGAGACCGCGGATCCGGTCGGAATCCAGTCGCCTGCCCCGGGCCACCTGCCCGACCAGCGCGTCGTTCATGCCGCGAACCAGTTCGAGATACTGCGCACGCAATTCGGGGCTCATCTCCGAGCGGCTGAATGGCTCCACCGCCCCCTTGTAGGCGCCGCTGCGCGTGTAACTCGCCTCCGCGCCCAGCAGCTTCAGCGCGTCGTTGAAGTAAAGCGTGGTCAGCGACAACGAGGGGAAATCCAGCATGCCCGGATCCGACATCATCACCGCGTCGCAGCCGGCGGCCAGGGTGTAATGGACGAGTCCCGCGTTCTCGATCCATGCGAACACCTTCTTCCCGTCCGAGCGAAACGCCTCCAGCCGCCGTCCCAGCTCCGGCAATTGCGCGAGGTTCAGCCCGAGACCGGGATCGGAGAGGTCCAGGAACAGGTGTTGAATCGCGTCGTCCACGGCCAGTTCATCAATCCGATCACAAAGCGCGACGAAGGACGCCGGCGGTTCGAGATTCCCCATCAACAGCGTCAACGGATCGAATCCCGGTCCCGTGGGATGGTCCACATAAACCCCTCGCAATTTGAGCACGCGAACGGCGGGCCGGACATCCGATTCGGCCCCGTTGGATTCGCCCGCCGCTTCGCCGACCCTTGACTCGGCACCACGGGACACTGTCGGCGAACCCGCCAGGAGGAGGCCGAGCACAACGGCCGGCAAAATGAAACCGGCCGCGAGATGAAGGCGCGCATGGCGGACAGCCAGGCCGGTCAGGGAGGAGGTCATGGTGTGCATGGCGTGCGGGATCGAAAGCGAATCATGGTGACTACAGGTACCGGACGGTTGGATCCATCAACCGATGGAGCGGTGGATGACGCACCGGATTCCTTACGCCCGAACCACGACGCTGACAAACGAAATCAGGGAGGGAATCGGCTTTGACAGCGGCGCGACGATCCTCAAAATGCGCCGCATGAATCCCCATCCCACTCGTCCCCTCCTCCTTGCCATTGCCCTGTCCCTGACCCTGGCGGCGAGGCCGTCGTTCGCTTTCGCGGCGGACGATTACCAACTGGGTCCGGACTCCCTCCCTCAAGAGGGTGTTCCCAAGGGCACCCTGACCAAACATCTCTGGATAGAAAGCGCGATCTTTCCGGACACCATTCGTGAATACTACGTTTATGTGCCGGCGCAGTACGAGGCATCCAAACCCGCGGCGGTGATGGTCTTTCAGGACGGACACACCTTCATTCAGGAGAACGGCGAGTGGCGGGTGCCCACCGTTTTCGACAACCTGATCCACAAGGGCGAAATGCCCGCCACGATCGGCATCTTCATCAATCCCGGCCACAAGGGAACGGAGTTCCCCGAGAACCGCTGGCGCGCCAACAATCGCAGCTTTGAATACGATTCCCTGGGCGATCGCTACGCGCGGTTTCTGCTCGAGGAAATCCTTCCCGAAGTCGGCAGGAAGTACAACCTGACGACACGTCCTGAAGACCGGGCGATCTGCGGGAACAGCTCCGGCGGCATCTGCGCCTTCACCGTCGCGTGGGAGCGGCCCGACGCCTTCCGCAAGGTGGTCAGTCACATTGGAAGCTTTGTGAACATCCGCGGCGGACACGTCTATCCGGCAATGATCCGCAAGACCGACCGCAAACCCATCCGGGTGTTCCTTCAGGACGGCGAGAACGACCTCGACAATCGGCATGGCAACTGGCCGCTGGCGAACAAGCAGATGGAAGCCTCCTTGAAGTTCGCGGAGTGGGATTACCGGATGGTCTGGGGGGATGGCGACCACAGCGGAAAACACGGCGGCGCGATCTTCCCGGACACCCTCCGCTGGCTCTGGCGCGATCACGCGGAATAGCTTCTGGCGCCAAGGTCGCTCCCCGGGATTCCCGGGACTTTGAAGCCGGACATGATGGAACGCCTTGAACGGCAACAAAATTCAACAATAGCCGGGACTGACCCCTTTGTGTCGGTCGTGACCCGCGCCCTGTTGGTGAATCCCCCCACGCGCCATTGACTTTTCCCGGCGCGTGATACAGAGTCGTATCACGATGAAGACAGCGACGGTCAGAGATTTGCGGAATCATTTCGCCCGGAT
>DATKEE010000133.1:0-4272 GCA_035544555.1 Candidatus Methylomirabilota bacterium | reverse complement strand
AATCCGCACACGTTCCGTCCGCCGGGGGAGCCGGAAGACAAACCCTTCGTCCATCAACATCACGTATTCCGGCTCCGGCACAGTCTGGTGATCGGACACGTAATACTCCAAGGTGAGAGGCCGGGATTCGGCCGGCGCAATGTCCCGCAAACGCACGAAAGGTTCGCCGGCGAACGCACCCCGCAGGTCAACGGCAACCCCCGGGGTGAAACCAGCGCCTCCCACGGTTCCCTGGGCGTTGTAGAGCGTGATCAGGTTCGTCAACGAATCGCTCGCCAGTCCGGAGGCGATGAGCAACAGGTTGCTCACCGTCATCGCCCCGGGATTTCCCGCCGTCATTCGATGCTCGAACAATCCGGACTGCCGGTTCAGAACGGGCGGCCCCGCAGGGGTTAGGGAGGGAACCACTCCAGCTTCCAACACCAGCGCCTGCCCGAATGTGTTGCTGGCGCGAATATCCACAGGCGCGTTCGTGAAGATTAGCCCCCCTTCGAAAACATCGTCTCCACCACCCATCACGAATAGGAATTGTCCCAGCACCTGCTGACCGGGCTCAAATCGCCCCTCCCCGTCAAGGGCGACGGTCACACCCACAGAACCTTCTTCGTCCTGTGTACGGTCCAAGCTGATCGTCGCATTCGTCGCGGCCGCCTCGAATATCGGATGCGTGATCAACACATTGGTGTCGAAACCCAGCGAAAACGAAACGCTGTTCTCCGTCCCATTCCCGATGAACAGTATCTGAACCTTCGCCTCGGCCCCGGGTTTCACCGCCCCCGTCGCCAGGAATCGCGGAGACTGGTCGGTGACATGCAGAAGCGCGTTGGAACTGGTCACCGAACCGAGGCTGTTCGTCACCACCACCGAATACTCACCCGCACGGCTGAACGTCACGTTGGTCAGCACCAGCGTCTGATTTGTCTGCCCGGACATCGCACTCCGATTGAACCGCCATTGATAGGCAAATGGCGGCGTGCCTTCCACCTCGACCTCGAACTGAAAGCTTTCCCCAACTCCCGCAAGCCCGCCTTCGGGCTGCCGCGTGATTCCAGGATCCGCGGCCACACCCGTGCCGGCGCCCATCCACAGCACCGCCACGATTCCCGACGCAAATCGAGTCCAATAACTGCAAGACCGGCGGATTGGGCGGTTCATCATGGAAATCAGGGCGGTCAAATCATCGCTGACACGTGGTGCGTCGTGCGCGCGATCATAGCCGCCCGCCCTCCGAACCTGACAAGCCGAATCTCGGGATCAATACCGGCCTGTTTCGCGGACGGCGATTGTTTGATAAACTGGCCCGACATGGACCTTCCAGATGCCCTCAGGGATCTCGGTATCTCGCTTGACGCTTCACGCGCCACAGGCAAGGGTGAAACCGATCTCCGCTTATGACACGCCTGCCTGCCCCACCCCTGGGAATGGTCCGCCCCACGGGACCTGTCATGCGACGCTTGCTCCTCGTGCTCGGCGCCGGCCTGTGCGGCTGGTCCGTTTCCATGGCCCACGCACAGACCGCATGGATCCTGCGCGATGAGGACAACCCCGATCTCCCCGGCCGTCGGGTTGAGATCCTCCACGACAACCAGCACGTCGCCCGATTCATTTATGGGGATGGCCAGATGAAACCCTTCCTCCACGTGTTCGGCGCCGAAGGGGAACTGCTCACCAACGGAGGCTTGAACGAGGACGGACGGACGACCGGCGCCTTCCCCCATCATCGGGGCATCTTCATCGGCTGGAGGATCCGTTCCGAACTGGGGAATTACGACCTCTGGCACATGAACAATGGCGGACGCATGGAAGTCCTCGCCATCGAATCCCTGGAACCGCGCGCCGATGCCGCCCAGCTCACCGCGCGCATCGCCTGGCGCTCCGGCAGCAAGGACGAATCCGGCAGCGACCTGCTCCTCACGGAGACCCGGCGGCTCACCTTTCGCCGGACCAGCTCCGGAGCCACCCGCGTGGACGCGCGCTTCACACTGGAGGCCGCGCGCGAACTGCGCCTCGCAGGCGATCTGCAACACGCCGGGGTCCACTTCCGCGCCGCGAACGAAGTGCACGAACGACGCGGCGAAACCGCCTACCTCACCGCCCCCGCCGGTTCCACCGAGGGCGATAACCTCCAATGGTGCCGCCTCCTCTTCCCCATTGGCGACCGTTGGTATTCCTGCCAGCAGATGAACGCCCCCTCCAATCCCGTCGAGGAACTCTCCACCCGCAATTACGGACGGTTCGGCTATTTCTTCCGGCGCGCCCTCGAGCCGGGCGAACCCCTCCAGCTCGATTATCGATTCCTCATCGAACCCGCCTCGCCGCCGGACAGCGCCTCCGAAGCCGCCGACCGCGCCCGCTGCGACCAACGCTATCAGGAGTTTGTCCGCTCTCTTCGTTAATCCGAATGTGAATGTATCTTGTCCGCGATTCGTCCGCTGTTTTACAATTCCGACCATCTTGCCCGAAACAGAAACCGTCTTCACTCGAATCTTTTTGTCATGAAACGCCATCGCTCAAAGCTCCTCGCCACCCTAGCCCTCGTTTCGCTGTTCTCCACCGCCATCGCCGGCGCCGAAAACTGGCCGCAATGGCGCGGCCCCCACTTCAACGGCAGCTCCACCGAAACCGGCCTGCCCGCAACCTTTTCCAAGACCGACAACGTCCGCTGGTCGGTCGATCTGCCCGGTCCCGCCGCCTCCACCCCCGTCATTCATGGCGACCGTGTCTTCCTGAGCTCGACCGACCTGCGCACCCACAAACTGCTCGCCCTGTGCCTCGACCGCCGCGACGGCAAGACCCTCTGGTCCGAGGAAGTCGCCACCGGCATCGAACAGGACAATCGGAGCAACTACGCCTCCCCCTCCCCGGTCACCGACGGCGAACGCGTCTTCTTCTTCTTCGGCAATGGCGATCTGGTCGCCTTCAACGTGGACGGGACCAAACTGTGGGAGCGAAACGTACAGAAGGATTACGGGAGCTTCGCGTTTCTCTGGACCTTCTCCACCAGCCCCCTCCTCCACGACGGCAGACTGGTGATGCAGGTCCTCCAAAGGGATGTCCCCGTCAGCGGCCGCGGCCGGAGCGACGGTCCCAATGACTCCTATCTGCTTGCCTTGGATCCAAAGACCGGTCGCGAACTCTGGAAGCAGCTACGCCCCTCCAACGCCCGCGCCGAATCCCGCGAGGCCTTCAGCACCCCCGTCCCCCATGCCCATCAGGGTCGCTCCGAATTGCTCGTCGCGGGCGGCGACGCCATCAGCGGCCATGACCCCGCCACAGGCGCCGAACTCTGGCGTTGGGGCACCTGGAACCCCAACCGCATCACCCATTGGCGCCTCGTTCCCTCCCCCGTCGCCGCCGAGGGAGTCATCCTCGCCTGCGCCCCCAAAGGCGACCCCATCTACGCCGTCAAGGCCGGCCTCAAGGGACCCCACGACGACGAGGACGCGCTCGCCTGGGTCAGCGACGACCGCCCCATCTCGAGCGACGTCTCCACGCCGCTCTACTACCAGGGCCGGTTCTTCATCCTCAACAGCGATCGGAAAACCATCGCCCGCGTCGAACCCAAAACAGGCAACGTCGAATGGGTCGGTGAGCTGAACAGCAATTCCAAACTCGAATCCTCCCCCACCGGCGCCGACGGCAAAATCTACATGATGAACCATCGCGGGGATGTCTTCGTCGTCTCCGCGGGCGACAAATTCGAACTCCTCCATCAGGTCTCCATGGGTGATTCCGGCGACAGCGACCTCCGCTCCACCATTGCCGTTTCCCAGGGCAACCTCTTCATCCGCACCGGCAAAAAACTCTACTGCATCGGCAGCGAAAGCTGAGAGCCGCCCTCACAACGCGTTTCCAGAACCCCGGCTCGGTGTCCCGCCTTCAGGCGGCAGATGGCGCATTCGTCTGGAGGCGCCACACAGAACACGACTCGACGATCCCATGATGTTTTTTGCAACAGGCCCTAATCAAAATCCGAGCAACTCATGAAGTAATATTCAGGAAGCTTGGAAAGTGTGCAGACTCCCCTTCAACGACTCCTGGCAGAACCCGGCACCAAGGCCCCGCGTAATCGTGTCCATTGCTGTCCATTCGTGGTTCCCGCCTGAATTGTCGAATGTATCCTGGCTTCCTTCACCGGGTGTGATCGAAAGTGGGTGAAAGCATCGGTGCAACTTCTTGTTACAGGTGTAACAGGATTTGTACCTGCGTCCACCGGGTTCCACGGCTGCGGGCGCGTCACGCCCATTCCATCGCGTAGCAGCGGAGGTAACG
>DATKEE010000132.1:0-3738 GCA_035544555.1 Candidatus Methylomirabilota bacterium | reverse complement strand
TCTGCATTTCCACCACCGGCGAGGTCGTCGTCGTGGATGCTTCCGACACCTTCCGCGTGCTTGCCCGGAACCCCCTGGGCGAACCCTCGCAAAGCACCCCCGCCATCGCCAACGGACGGATGTACCTCCGCACCCTGAATCATCTGATGTGTCTGGGAGGCGAAGACGCCCCGATTACTTCCGGCCGCTAGTCACGAGCATCCCCGGTCCTCCCGAAACCTCACCCTCCGGACGGCCGGGCTTTTGTTGCCCCCACGCCGGATTCCATGGACACCGCCCCACACTTGCGAGCGCCCGATACAACTTCACCCTGATCATTGCCTCGGCCACAGGCGCAGCCAGAATCGGAACCGTGAGCGCAATATGCCAGGTGCCCCCTCCCTGCTTCGTACTCCGCTTCCCCAGCGAACCCTGATAGAACCCCCGCATGACGAAACGCGCGAAGACTCGCCCGGCCATCCAGGAACTCCTCGCCATCATGGCCAGATTGCGCTCGCCCACAGGCTGCCCCTGGGACCGCGAACAGGACCACCACTCGCTCCGATACCACGCCGTCGAGGAAGTGTACGAACTTCTCGACGCCATCGAGGCGGGCGACGAACAGGAGATGGTCGAGGAACTGGGCGACCTCCTGCTCCAGGTCGTCTTTCACTGCCAGCTCGGCAGCGAACGCGGCGCCTTTGACTTTGACACCGTCTCGCGGCGCATCGCCGACAAGCTCGTCCGCCGCCATCCGCATGTCTTCGGAACCAGCAGCGTCCGGGATGTCGAAGCCGTCTGGACCCAGTGGGAACAGATCAAACGCGGAGAGAAACACGGAACCCGGCACGAACGCCCCTCGGCACTGGACGGCATCCCCCGTCATCTGCCGGCCTTGATGCGCGCGGAAAAGCTGGTGAAGAAGGCCCGCAAGGCGGGCCTGCGCGGCGTCGCAAGTCACCCTTCCAGATCCCGGCGTACGACCCGCGCCACACTGGCGCGTCAACTCTTCGATCTCGCCGCCCTCGCCCAGCGGAACGGCTGGTCCGCCGAGGCCCTCCTGCGGACCGAAACCCGTAAACGCGAGCGCGCCCTCCGCCGCGGGGAACGAAACGCGCGGAAGGTCTGAATTCCGCAGATCGGTCTTGAATCGGCATTCCAAACCGCCAACCATGGCGCCTCGCCTATGAACGACCCCCGCTTCGTCAAACTGGCCCGATTGCTGGCCGGTTATTCCACCGCGTTGAAAAAGGGAGACCGGGTGCTCCTTGACCTCATCGATGTGCCCGATGAATTCTCCATCCAGTTGATCCGCGCCGTGCGGGCCGCGGGCGCGACGCCCCTGGTGGAAGTCCGGCACACCCGCGTCAGTCGCGAGATCATGGCCGAAACCACCCCCGCGCATGCCGGCCTCGTCCGGGACGTGGAAATGTTCCGCATGAAGAAGGTTCAGGCCTACATCGCCATCCGCGGCAGCGCCAACGCCAACGAGGCCTCCGACATTCCCGCCCGGCGCCAGGAACTCTACGCGCGGACGCTCCGTCCCGTGCTCAATCATCGGGTGAACAAGACCCGATGGGTGGTCCTGCGCTGGCCCACCCCGAGCATGGCCCAGTCCGCGGGCATGAGCACCGAGGCCTTCGAGAATTTCTACTTCGACGTCTGCACCATGGACTACCGCCGCATGGCGCGGGCAATGGCACCGCTCGAAAAGCGAATGCGCCGCGCCGACCGCGTCCACTTGAAATCCCCCGGCACCGACCTCACCTTCAGCATCAAGGGCATTGGCGCCCAGGGCTGCGTCGGACTCCGCAACGTTCCCGACGGGGAAACCTTCTCCTGCCCGGTCAAAACCTCCGTCAATGGCGTCATCCAGTTCAACACCCCCACCCTCTACTCCGGCACGCGGTTCGAAAACGTCCGCCTCGAACTCGAGAATGGCAAAATCGTCAGGGCCACCTCCAACAACACCAGACGATTGAACGAGATTCTCGACACCGACGCCGGCGCCCGTTACATCGGCGAATTCTCCCTGGGCTTCAACCCTCACATCCTGCGCCCCATGTGCGACATTCTCTTCGACGAAAAAATCGCCGGCTCCCTCCACTTCACCCCCGGCCAGGCCTATGAGGTCTGCGACAATGGCAATCGCTCCGCCGTCCACTGGGACATGGTCCTTATTCAACGACCCGAATTTGGCGGCGGTGAGGTCTGGTTCGATGACGAACTCATTCGCAAAAACGGACGCTTCGTCCCCCGTGACCTCCAGGGCCTCAACCCGGAAAAACTGAGATAGCCACCCCTGCGGCTATTGGCCATTGGCTATTGGCTATTGGCTATTGGCTATTGGCTATCTCCGATTCACCCATCGCTACCCCTTCAGAATCGCCAGAAACTGTTTCATGGCCGGCGAAAGCACCTTGTTCTTCTTGAAGATCGCGGCCAGCGGACGAAAGAACTCCGCATCCTCGAGTTTCAGTTCCGCCAGCGTCTGCTTGGCAATCTCCTGAGTCACCGTCCCATGCGGCACAATCGAAATGCCGGCGTCGATCTCGACCGCGCGCTTGACCGTCTCGATATTGTCGAACTCCATCACGTGCTGCACCTCGATCTCCCGGTCCTTGAGTATCTTGTCGATCGCCTTGCGCGTCGGAATGTCCGGCTCGAACCCGATGAAGCGCTGACCCGAGATCGCGCTCAGTCTGATGCTTTTGTGTTTCGCCAGGGAATGGTTCGGATGACAGATCAGCACCAGCGGATCCTTCCGCAACGGCACCAACTCCAGTTTCGCGTCCCGGTTCGGATACGCCACCAGTCCCAGGTCCACCACGTTTCCCAGCACGTCCTCATACACCTGGTTCGAGCGCCGATACTCCACGTGCACGTTCACCGTCGGATAGGTCTTCAGAAACTTCTTCAGATAGGGCGGCAGATCGTGCAGGCCGACACTGTAAATCGTCGCCACGCGGATGGTCCCCGAGATGATGTCCTTGATCTCCTGAAGCCGGCTGTGCAACGAGTCATAAGTTTGAATGATTTGTTTGCTGTACTCGTACAACACCTGACCCTCACGGGTCAGCCGGAATTTCTTCTTGCTGCGCTCGATGAGGAGCGACTTGAACTGCCGTTCCAGTGAACTGATCTGCTGGCTGACCGCCGATTGCGTCACATGATTGATCTGCGCCGCCTTGGTGAAACTCTCGGTCTCCGCCAGGTCGCAAAACACTTTCAGGCTTTCAAGCTGCATAAGGTGAAATGAAAGTCCAAACGCTCCATTCCGTCAACTAATGTCGGACGCGTCATTTCACCTCCTCCCTCCACCTTGAAATGCCGCACCGGCGGCCAAGGGAAGCCGCCAGCCGGCCGTATGCCCGCTTCGCTCGGTTCGCGGAAATTCCGTCCCCAACCGGCGGGGAGGGATGATGGACCCGCTTCAAGCGGACCCGGGAGGGGACAATGCCTGCTTCACCTTGCGCAACAGGTCCTGGCTCGTGAAGGGCTTTTGCAGATAGGTTTCATCCTCCTCCAGATGCGCCGGCCGAATGTATCCACTCCAACAAATGACCGGCGTGGTCGGGGAAAGGCGGCGCAGGTGCTCGATCAACTCCCTTCCGCTCATCTGCGGCATCACCAGATCGGAGATGACCAGGTCCACGGGCGGATCCGCCTTCGAGAAAATCTCCAGCGCCTTCTGGCCGCTGATCGCGGTGTGAACGCGGTAGCCGAATGACGACAGAATCATCTGCCCCATGTTCAAAA
>DATKEE010000131.1:0-3792 GCA_035544555.1 Candidatus Methylomirabilota bacterium | reverse complement strand
GCCGAACGGCAACATCTCCGCGCCTGGCTCGAAGACTTCATGCAACGCGAAGTCCGCCCCGCGCTCCTTGCCCCCTTGCGCCGCGAATCCGCCCCCCAACCCGTCCAACTCGTCGGCACCGGCGGCACCAGCACCATCCTCGCCCGCATCGCCGCCGGCCTCGACTCCTTCGACCGGTCCCGCATCGAGGCCGCCCAACTCGGCCGGAACCAAGTGCGGGAATGCGCCGATCACTTGTGGTCCCTTCCACTCGAAGCACGAGAAAAGATCACCGGCCTCCCCCCGAAACGCGCCGACATCATCCTCGCCGGCGTGCTCATCTATGAATCCATCATGCAAGCGTTCGACTTCCCCTCCCTGCGCGTCAGCACCCGCGGCCTGCGCTTCGCCGCGGTCCTCGATTCGGCTCAACGTCACCTAACCGCACCCCCTTCCGAGGCACGATGACCGGACTCGAGGCCGCTCAACAGGAAATCGCGGACGCCGTCGAGCGACTCGAACCTGAACCCGTTCACACGCGCCACGTCACCCGGCTCGCCCTGCAATTGTTCGACAGCCTCCGTGAAGACCATCGCCTGGAGCCCCACGCGCGCCTCATCCTCGAAACCGCCGCCGCCCTCCACGACATCGGCTGGCGCGTCGCCCCCGACGGCACCCGCCACCACAAGGCCTCCGCCCGCCTCATCCGCGATCAACCCTGGCAACACCTCGATCCGGACACCGTCAAACTCGCCGCCCTCGTGGCCCGCTATCATCGCAAATCACCACCCTCCGAACGACACCGACGGTTCGCCGCCCTCGGCTATCCCTGCCGTGAACTCGTCCAAAAACTTGCCGCCCTGCTCCGCGTCGCCGATGGCCTCGATCGGAGTCATCTTCAGCTCGTGCAATCCGTGACTGCCAGCCTGTCTCCCGGCCAGCTCCGCGTACGATTGAACGCGAGCCGTCCCGTGCCCCGCGAGATCGCCGCCGCCACCAAAAAGGGTGACCTCGCCCGGACCGTCTTCGCCCGCGACCTCATCTTCGAAACCCGCCTCCCCGCATGACCCCCACTGCCCTCGAATCGAAAACCACACCGGCAAAAGGACCCATCCGCTCCGCGCGTTTCCAGATCCCACTCCTCCTGGCACTCGCCCTACTGTTTACGGGCTGTCAGACACCACGAGTGACTTCGCCGGATTCGGCGGATGCGGACCCCGACGCGCATCCCGCACCGGTGCCCCCGCCCCTGGCCCTCGAAACCTTCGACGCCGCCTGGCAACTCATCCATGACACGCATTTCGACACGAATTTCAACGGCGTGGACTGGCTCTCCCTGCGCGATGAACTCCGCCCACTCGTCGCCCGGGCCGTCACGTGGACCGAAGTGGACGGCATCATCCAGGAGATGATCGGGCGTCTCGGCCAGTCCCATTTCACCCTGCTCCCCGGCGACCTTCCGGGCATCGAACCCGAACCCTTCGATGAATCGACCTCCACGCAACCCACCGGCGGCGCATCGCTCCCCCAACCGGTGAGGGAGACTCGAGGGGATCAATCCGGCCACCCCGGCTTTGAGGTGCGCCCCGCCGGGGAGCATTGGCTGGTCACCTGGATCGATCCGGACAGCCCGGCCCAACGCGCCGCCATCGAACCCGGCTGGATCGTCACCGCCATCGATGACGAACCCGTTTCCGATCTTGCCAGCCTGCCGGGGGAACTCGACTCCAGTCACACCGTCATGCTCGCCTGGAGCGCCCTGCGCTCGCATCTCGATGGCCCCGTCGGCTCCCGGGTCACCGTCCAATTCCTCGATGCATCCGATCAACCACGAACCTTCAAACTCGAACGGGGCGAAGAACGCGGGGACCCCGTCAAACTCGGCAACCTCCCGCCCATCCCCACCTTCTTCGAAAGCAGCCTCCTCCACTCCGACGCCGGCTCCACCATCGGAGTCATCAGCTTCAACGCCTGGATGCTCCCCGCTGTCGGCGACTTTGACCGCGCCATCGACCGGTTCCGGACCGCGGACGGCATTGTGATCGATCTCCGTGGGAACGTGGGCGGCATCGGCGGCATGGTCATGGGCGTTGCCGGCCACTTTTTCGAAGAACCGGTCCGGTTGGGCACGCTCAAAACCCGCACTGGCGAACTGCACTTTGTGGCCAACCCCCGCACCGTGAATCCCGCCGGTGAACGCGTCTCTCCCTACAACGGTCCCGTCGCCCTCCTGACCGATCCGCTCTCGGCCAGCACTTCCGAAATCTTCGCCGCCGGCATGCAGACCCACGGCCGCGTTCGCGTCTTCGGCCAGGCAACCCCCGGCGCGGCCCTCCCCGCCCTCTTCAGCCGCCTGCCCAATGGCAGCCTCCTCATGCACGCAATCGCCGACTTCGTCACCCCCGATGGCACCCGCATCGAGGGCCGGGGCGTTCTGCCCGACGAGCCGGTTCCCCTGCGGCGCGAGGATCTACTGGCCGGACGCGATCAGCCCCTGCTCCAGGCCATCCAATGGATCGACCGTCAGGCGCGGGATCCCATTCCGGACAAAAAAGCGGTGGATGAATCCGCCGTCCTCCAGTAGGGTGGCGCCCGTCATTCTCAATCTCCTCGCCTATATGAATCCTCACTCCCACTCACGCACCCGTCGCCGTCTCCCTGCTCTGGCTCTCGCTCTCGGAGGTCTCCTCCTCCTCCACCCCTCCGCTCCCGCTCAGAATAATGCCACCGCGAACGCCGGCGACCTTCCCTCCGCGCGCGAAATCATCGACCGTTTCGTCGAAAAACTCGGCGGCGAGGAGGCCATCCGCAAACACACCTCGACCGTGAGCCGCGGCACCTTCGGAATGCCCGCCATGGGGATCCAGGGGACTCTGGTCGTCCATCAGGCCGCCCCCGACAAGATGCTCGTTCACGTCAACCTGCCCGGCGTTGGCGAAATCAAGACCGGCTTTAACGGCAAGGTGGGATGGGAGATCAATCCCATGACCGGCCCCCGCCTCATTCAGGGCGCCCAGTTGGAACAAACACGCGCCGACTACGATTTCTACGGGCTCCTGCACGATGCGGAAAAATTCGAGTCCATGGAAACCGTCGAACGCACCACATTCGAGGGACAACCCGCCTACAAGGTCAAACTGGTGCGGAAATCCGGCGTCACCGACTACGAGTTCTTCCATATCGAGACCGGTCTTCAGATCGGCAGCGTCATCACCCGGGACCAACCCACCGGACGCATGGAAGTCACCAACACCATCTCCGACTACAAGAAATTCGGCGGCCAGCTTCTCCCCACCCGAATCGTCCAGAAACTTCTCGGCATGCAACAGGAGATGAAAATTACGGAGGTGGAATTCGACAAGGTGGACCCCAAGGTTTTCGAACTCCCTCCCGAAATCAAAGCCCTGAGCGCCCAGTAACCGCTCCGGTCACCCCTCCTCTCAACTCAGACGAACCCGGCCGCCCGCCGCATCGGGGTGACCCGCTTCACGTCCCGGATCCCGTATTCCCTGCCATTCATCACAGCGGACCATCATCCACCTTGATCCGTCCACCCCGCTCAGGCAGTCTTCCGGGCCACCCGGATCAATGTTCCGATCCCTCAACCCTCAATCCCATGCACCGCCCCCCTTCCCCCCCCGCCTGCCTCCTCGCCGCCGCCCTGCTCTCTCTGCCGGGCGCCAACGCCGAACCGCTCACCCCCCACCACGTCGCCCGGATTCAACACGTCTCCACGGCCAGAATCTCCCCGGATGGCAATCACATCGCCTACCTCCTCTCCGTACCCCGCCAGCCCGGCGTCGATGAGGACGG
>DATKEE010000130.1:0-4465 GCA_035544555.1 Candidatus Methylomirabilota bacterium | reverse complement strand
ACGATTTCGAACGAATCTGTTCCAGCAACGCGGCCAGTACTGCCTGGCCATGCGTTATGTCCAGACCAACGTCCCGGGGTTCGAGGAACTCGGTCTTCTGCCCATCCTGAGGGAGGTGGCCGAGTCCCCGCGCGGCATCGTGCTCCTGGCCGGCGCGACTGGCTGCGGCAAGTCCACGACGCTCGCGGCGATGATCGAACACATCAACGGCAATTTCAAAAAGCACATCATCACGCTGGAGGATCCCATCGAGTATGTCTTCGAGGACAACCAGTCGGTGATTGAACAACGTGAGATCGGCCTGGACACACTTTCCTTCGAGCACGGCCTGAAGCACATTCTCCGGCAGGATCCCGACGTGATCATGATCGGGGAGATGCGGGATTCCACGAGCTTTTCGGCCGCCATCGGGGCCGCTGACACCGGGCATTTGGTCCTCTCGACCATTCACACGACGAACTCCGCCCAGTCGGTCAACCGCATCATGGAGTTCTTCACCGCGGAGGAGCGTGAACAGGTGAGGCGCCAGCTGGCCACGACGCTGCAGGCGGTCATCTGCCAGCGAATGGTGCCGAATCTGCACGGCGGGGTTTCGCCCGCTCAGGAGGTGCTGATCAACTCCGGGACCGTCCGAAAGATGATCGAGGAGAACCGGCTCGACAAACTTCCCGCCGCCATCGAGCCGGGATCGGACGACGGCATGCTCAGTTTCAATCAGTCGCTCTTCCAGCTTGTCAAGGATGGCAAGGTGAGCCAGGAGGAGGCCCTCGCAAAGGCCAGCAATCCCAAGGCGCTCGAGATGAATTTCAAGGGCATCTTCCTGGACGAGAACCGCAGGATATTGAGCTGACGTTCGGATCTCGAGGGTTCAGAGGGTCTGGTGACCGCCGTCGCCGGGGATCATTGGGGGGCCACATAGATTTCCTCCTCCGGCAGGTGCTCGAGGATCATCTCCACGGTTTTTTCAATTGCGCCCAGGTTCTCCCTGACCACCCGCAGGGCATTCTGTCCGAGTCGTTGCCGGAGCTGCTCATCGCCCAGGAGGCGGACCAACTGGCGTTCGAGATCGTCGGCGTCCCGCACCTGAACGGCTCCGTCACGGGCCAGGAACGATTCCACAATCGCGGCGAAGTTGCCCATGTGCGGACCGAACACCATCGGCTTGGCCAGGGCTCCGGGTTCGATGGGATTCTGTCCTCCGTGCGCGCAGAGACTTTTGCCCACGAAGATCACGGTGGCGTGTTGATAGAAGAATCTGAGTTCGCCGGTGGTGTTGACGAGCAGGCACCGCACCTCGCCGGGTTGCATGCGGGTGCGCAGGCCGACTTCACTGCGGTAGATGAAGGGCACGCCGCGTTCCGTGAGTTGGGCGCCCACTTCCCGTCCGCGCTCGAAGTGTCGCGGAACGAGAATGAGGAACAGTTCGGGGAATTGCGCCCGCAGACGGAGAAAGACTTCGGCGATCAGGGCTTCTTCGCCGGGATGGGTGCTTCCGCACACGAGGAGGGGGGCTTCCGGAGGAACACCGAGCCGGCCAAGCAGCTCGGGCACCTCCAACTGGCGTCGTTCCTCCAGGCGCGCGGTGTCAAATTTCAGGTTGCCGACCACATGAACCGTCTCCTCCCGGCAGCCGAGGGCGCGCAGCCGTGCCGCGTCCTGATCGTTCTGGCACCCCACACCGGTGAAGGAGCGGAAGAGCGGCCGGAATAGAAACCCGAACCGGCGATAGCCTCGGTAGGATCGGTCGGAAAGCCGGGCATTGACGAGAAAGACCGGAATCTGCCGGTCGTGGACCCGCCAGAGAAAATTGGGCCAGATTTCGGCCTCCACCAGGACGATGACCTCGGGATGGATCGTGCTCAGCGCACGAAGGACGCAACGCCGCCGGTCAACGGGGTAATAAATGCGGAGGATGTGGCTGGGCAGGCGCCGGTTCAGCTCCGCCATGCCGGTGCTGGTGGTGGTGGAGACGACGATCTTGAGGTTCGGCACGCGCGGTTCCAGAGCCCGGATGAGCTGGGTGCAGACGTTCACCTCGCCGACGCTCACGGCGTGAATCCACAGGACGTGACGGTTGGTCAGCGCCTGTTTGATTTTGGAACTGTAGCGGCCAAAACGCTGGCCGAAGCCCTCCCTCCAGTTCCCCCGCCGCCACATCTTCAGAAAGTAGAAGGGGGAACTGAGCCAGAACAGGAGTGTGAACAGGATGTTGTAGCAGGAGCGCATCCGCCTCTGGTAATACGTCGGCCACACTTCTGTCACAAGGCGCGCCTCCGAGGCAAGGAATTCGTGACGCCCTTTTTGCTTTTGTTTTCCGGGGAATTGTCCCATTCATCACAGGCGCCGCGTCCGCGGCACGGACGGATCCGGTTTCGGATTCCCAATCCGCCCTCAACACAACGGAATCAACGTGTCTGAAGCAGCCGACAGTCAATTGAAGACGGCGCCATTTGCCTGGCGGAGATTCCTGGTGCAAGGGGTCGTGTTGATGGGGTTGTGGCTCCTGTTGAGCGGCCAATACGACGCCTTCCACATCGCCCTGGGTGTGCTGTCGGTCGGGCTGGTCATCGGCATCAACCGGCACTTGCCTCCGGTCGTCTGCCGCGATGATCCGCCGGAGGCCCGCCTCCGGCTTTGGCGCCTGGCGCTCTATCTCCCCTGGCTGTTCCTGGAGATGGTTCTCTCCTCCCTTCACGTGGCGCGGGTGGTGTTGTCGCCGCGACCGCCCCTGAGCCCCCGGATGGTGCGGTTCAAGAGCCGTCAACCCGGCGATTTCGCCCGTGTCATCCTGGGCAATTCCATCACCCTGACCCCCGGCACGCTGACGATCACCATCGAGGGCGATGAATATCTGGTGCACGCCCTGACCCCCACCACGGCGTCGGGTCTGCTGAGCGGCACGATGCAGACCAAGGTGGCCCGTCTGTTTCTGGATGAGCCGGCGGACATGGTGACCGAATCGAGCGCGGATCCGCCGCTTTCGTCCACCCCATGAACACGTTTCTGCTCACGATCACGATTGGCCTTGTGGGGATCATTCTCATCCCGTTCTACCGGGTTGTGCGCGGGCCGACGGTGTTTGACCGCCTGCTTGCGATGGGCGCGATGGGCGCCAAGACGATCGCGTTGATTTGCCTGATCGGACTGTTATATGGGCGGCTCGACATGTTCGTGGATATTGCCCTGGCTTACGCCATTCTGAATTTCATCGGAGGCATCGCGATGGCGAAATACTTCAAATCCACGAAGGAGGCCGCGCTATGACGGCCTGGGGGGATGCGGTGGCCATCGGATTGATCTGCGCGGGCGTGGCACTTATGCTGGTCGGCAGTCTCGGGATCGTTCGATTGCCGGATTTTTACTGTCGCACGCACGCGGCGAGCAAGGTGGACACGCTGGGGATCATGGTGGTGCTGTTCGGGCTGGCGGTTTACGAGGGATGGACTTTGACCGCGGGCAAGATGTTGGTGGCGGCCGGGTTTCTGGCGCTCACGAATCCGGTGGCGGTGCATGCCCTGGCGCGAGCGGCCCTGCGCTTTGGCGTCCAGCCCTGGTTTCCCCGGGACGCCGGAAAGGGAGGCACGGACTGATGCATCCGGGTCTGGAATTCATACTCTATGTGCTGTTGATCACGACGGCGCTGCTGGCGCTTCAGGTCAGGGACCTGCTGGCCGCGGTGGTCGCCACGTCGGCCTTCAGTTTCACCGTCGCCCTGTTGTTCGTGTCGATGGGGGCCGTCGATGTCGGTTTCACCGAGGCGGTGGTGGGCGCGGGCGTGGTGGGTGTTTTTTTCATTGTGGCGTTGTTTCGAACGAGCCGGAGGAGTGTCGATTGAGAACGATCAACCTGATTCTCCTGTCCCTGTTTTTGGTGGTGTTGCTGTACGCGGTCACCTGGCTGCCTTCGCGCGGCGATGCCGGGGCGCCCATGCATCGTGAACGGAGTCCCGCGGGGACAGAGGTGGCGGGCACGCACTATATTCGGAGCGCCTACCGGGACGCGGCGACGCCGAACATGGTCACCGTGACACTTGCGGATTATCGGGGATTCGACACGCTGGGGGAGACGCTGGTCGTGCTGACGGCCGGGATTGCCTGCTTCCTGATCCTGCGGAGGCGCTCATGACCCATCCGTCGCAAAGTCTCATTATTTTGATGGTCAGTCGCTGGTCGAGCCGGTTGATCCAGCTCTTCGCGCTCTATGTGATATTTCACGGCCATTACAGTCCCGGAGGGGGCTTTCAGGGAGGCGCCCTGCTGGCCGCGAGCATTCTGCTGCTGCGGATGTCCGAGGGCAGGGAGGCAAGCCAGTCCCAATTTCCCGCTTCGAAGGGCATTGCCTTGGGCATCCTTGGCGGGGCTGTGTTCGGCGGACTGGGCTTGGTGGCGCTGGCCAGCGGGGGCTTGTATCTCGATTATGGCGCCCTGCGGTTTCTGCCGATGGATCCGGCCGAGGTTAGATCGCT
>DATKEE010000129.1:0-14677 GCA_035544555.1 Candidatus Methylomirabilota bacterium | reverse complement strand
TCACCAGGAGGGTCTTGGGGCTCGTCGGATCCGACACGTCATCGCAGGAGTAACGTCCGACGATGCGTTCGCTGAGCTTGACCACCTCGTCCTCGCCTTCATAGATCGCCTGGACCCAGATGCCGTTGCTCGTCCCGCAATCGTGTTCCCGGATGATGACGTCCTGCGCCACATCGACGAGTTTGCGGGTCATGTAACCGGAATCCGCGGTCTTGAGCGCCGTGTCCGCGAGTCCCTTGCGGGCGCCGTGGGTGGAGATGAAATACTCCAGCACGGTCAATCCCTCGCGGAAGTTCGAGAGAATGGGCTTCTCGATGATGTCACCGCTGGGTTTGGCCATGAGGCCGCGCACACCCGCGAGCTGCCGCACCTGCTGCCGGTTGCCCCGGGCGCCGGAATCGACCATGAGCGACACGGGATTGTATTCCCCCTTGCCCTGATTGTAATCGAGGGTGCGCAGCATGACGTTCGCGATCTGGTCGGTGCAGTGCGTCCAGATGTCCACGATCTTGTTGTAGCGCTCGCCCGGGGTGATGACGCCCTTGCGATACTGCTTTTCCACATCGAGGATCTGCTTCTGCGCGGCCTCGATCTCCTGATCCTTCTCCTTGGGAATGATCATGTCATCGATGCCGATCGACACGCCTGCCCGGGTGGCTTCCCGGAAGCCGAGTTCCTTGAGCCGGTCGAGGGTGGCCACCGTGTTGTCATGCCCGCAGATCTTGTAGCAATTCCAGATCAAATCCCCGAGTTGCGACTTGCCCACCACCCGGTTGGGAAAGCCCATTTCCTCCGGCCAGATCTCGCTGAAGACCACGCGGCCGACGGTTGTCTCGATCACCCTGGCCGTTTCGTTGCCGTAGTGCGTCATCCGCCCGAAATCCGGGTTGGCAAGCATGACCTTGCTGTGGGTCTTCAACGCGCCATCCTGATAGGCAAAGATGACCTCGCTCTTCGATCCGAACAGTTTCGGCCGGGGCGGTTTGCCATGCCCGATCAACCGGGGGTCGGCGGTCAGGTAAAAGCACCCCAGGGTGATGTCCTGCGTCGGCGTCATGATCGGCTTGCCGCTGGACGGATTGAAGATGTTGTTCGGCGCCATCATCAACAGCCGCGCCTCCAACTGCGCCTCCACCGACAACGGCACGTGCACGGCCATTTGATCGCCGTCGAAATCGGCGTTGTAGGCGGTGCAAACGAGGGGATGAATGCGGATGGCCTCGCCCTCGATGAGCATCGGCTCGAAGGCCTGGATGGAAAGCCGGTGCAGCGTCGGCGCCCGGTTGAGCAACACCGCGTGGCCCTTGGTCACCTCGTCCAGGATGTCCCAGACCTCGGGTGACTGGCGCTCGATCATCTTCTTGGCCGACCGGACGGTGTGAACGTATCCCAGTTCCTTCAGCCGGCGGATGATGAACGGCTCGAACAGCACCAACGCCATCTTTTTCGGCAGGCCGCACTGGTTGAGCTTCAGTTCCGGGCCGATGACGATGACGGAGCGACCGGAGTAATCGACCCGTTTGCCGAGAAGGTTCTGGCGAAAGCGTCCGCTCTTGCCCTTGAGCATGTCGCTGAGCGATTTGAGAGCACGGTTGCCGGCGCCGGTCACGGCACGGCCGTGCCGCCCGTTGTCGAACAGGGCGTCCACCGCCTCCTGCAGCATTCGCTTTTCGTTCCGGATGATGACCTCCGGGGTTTTCAACTGCAGCAGGTTCTTGAGCCGGTTGTTCCGGTTGATGACGCGCCGGTAGAGATCGTTCAGGTCCGAGGTGGCGAACCGCCCGCCCTCAAGGGGAACCAGCGGGCGCAAATCCGGCGGAATCACCGGCAGCACGGTGAGGATCATCCACTCGGGCCGGATCCTGGCGGCCAGAAACGCGCTGAGCAGCTTGGTCCGCTTCGCGATTTTCTTGCGGATCTGCTTGCTCTTGGTCTCCCCCATCGCGACCTGCAACTGGTCGATCTGCTTCTGGAGATCCACGTTCATCAAGCCTTCCCGCACCGCCTCCGCCCCCATCTTCGCGACGAACGCGTCGGCCCCGTAGGTCTCGCGCGCCTCCCGGTATTCGTGCTCGCTGAGCAATTGATGCGGCTTCAGCGGGGTCGATCCCGGATCGATCACCATGTAGTCCTCGTAATAGATCACCCGTTCGAGATTGCGCGCCGTCATGTCGAGCACCAGCCCGATGCGGGACGGCATGCATTTGAAGAACCAGATGTGGGACACGGGCACGGCCAGCTCGATGTGTCCCATGCGCTCGCGTCGAACCCGCGCCAGGGTGACTTCCACGCCGCAACGGTCGCAGACCACGCCGCGATGTTTGATCCGTTTGTACTTCCCGCAGGAGCACTCCCAGTCCTTCACAGGCCCGAAAATGCGCTCGCAGAACAGGCCGCCCTTCTCGGGTTTGAAGGTGCGGTAATTGATCGTCTCGGGATTCTTGATCTCGCCCTTTGACCAGGCCCGGATCGATTCCGGCGACGCCACCGAGATGGCGACGTGGTCCACCTGATTCACCTTGTCCAGGCCAAGCAGTTCGCGCGCGGTTTCTTTTGAGTTCATCATACGGTTGTGTTTTCGGCGGGAGGACCCGCCATAAGCTCTTCAAGGGTCAGCCGGATCACAGCGTCGTCAACGCGGCCGGCGAGGGCGGCGGCTGATCGATTGGGTTGGAATATCCGACCTTCACATCCAGGCCGAGGGACTGCATTTCCTTCACAAGCACGTTGAAGGACTCGGGCACGCCGGCTTCAAGGCAGTTGTCGCCCTTGACGATGCTCTCGTAGATCCGGGTGCGGCCCTGCACGTCGTCCGACTTGACGGTCAGCAACTCCTGAAGGGTATAGGCCGCTCCATAGGCCTCCATGGCCCAGACCTCCATTTCGCCGAAGCGTTGTCCGCCATATTGCGCCTTGCCGCCGAGCGGTTGCTGCGTGACCAGCGAGTAGGGCCCCACGGCGCGGGCGTGAATCTTGTCCGCCACGAGATGGCCCAGCTTCATCATGTAGATGTGCCCGACCACGATTTCCTGATCGAATGCCTCGCCCGTCCGGCCGTCGTAAAGGAGGGCCTTGCCGTTCTCCGGCAGATGCGCCTGCTTCAGGTAACCCCGGATGTCCTTCTCCTTGATTCCATCGAAGACCGGTGTGGCAAACTTCATTCCCAACAATTTCGCGGCCCAGCCCAGGTGCGTTTCAAGCACCTGCCCCACGTTCATGCGCGAAGGCACGCCGAGCGGATTGAGCACGATGTCCACCGGTGTCCCGTCCGCCAGAAACGGCATGTCCTCATCCGGCACGATCTTCGCCACGACGCCCTTGTTTCCATGGCGGCCCGCCATCTTGTCCCCCACGGACAGTTTGCGCTTGGAGGCGATGTACACCTTCACCGACTTGATCACGCCGCTGTCCACCTCGTCCCCGGCCTCGACCCGCTCCATCTCCTCGTCGTGCTGCATCTGGAGGTCGTCGAACTTCTTTTTGAAGCTGCCGATGATCTCGTTGATCTTGTTGCGAATCGGCGAGGGATCGATCTCGATCCGGTCGTACACGCCGGCCAGCTTGCGCAGCAGGGTCTTGGTGATCTTTCGGTTCGCCGGAATGATGATTTCTCCGGTCTCGGAGTTGACGACGTCCAGCGGGATTTTCTCCCCCAGGAGGATGTTGCTCAGCGCCTCGGTCAACTGTTCCCGGAGTTCCTCCATCTTGGTCCTGTAATCCTCCTGGACCTCCTTCGCGTGCTTCTTCGCGTCCGAAGAGGCGATGCGATTGGTCCGGTCGATCTCCTTCTCCTTCTTCGATGAAACCTTCACATCCATGACGATGCCATAGGTCCCGGAGGGCACCTTGAGGGAGGTGTCCTTCACATCGGCGGCCTTCTCGCCGAAGATTGCCCGCAGCAGTCGCTCCTCCGGCGCCAGCTCCGTCTCGCTCTTCGGGGTGATCTTGCCCACGAGGATGTCGCCCGGCTTGACCTCGGCCCCGATGCGGATGACTCCGTCGGCGCCGAGATTCTTCAGCGCTTCGTCGCCAAGGTTCGGAATGTCCCGTGTGATTTCCTCGGGCCCCAGCTTGGTGTCCCGGGCGCCCACCTCGAACTCGTCGATGTGAATGGACGTGAACACATCATCCTTGACGATGCGCTCGCTGATCAGAATGGCATCCTCGAAATTGTAGCCATTCCAGGGCATGAAGGCGCACAGCACGTTCCGTCCGAGCGCGAGTTCACCTCCGGAAGTGCACGGCCCGTCGGCGATGATCTGCCCCTTCTTCACCGAGTCGCCCTTGGCCACAAGGATTTTCTGGTTGATGCAGGTCGCGGCATTGGACCGCATGAATTTCCGGATGTTGTAAACGTGAACGCCGCCGTCCGGATCGTGACGGACCCGCTTTTTGGATTCCGGAAGTTTGCCATCCGGCGTGATGACCACGGAACTGCCCGTCACGGAGGCGACCTTGCCGCCCTCCTCGGCAACCACGATGGCCCGTGAATCGCGGGCCACCCTCTCCTCCAGACCCGTGGCCACCAACGGAGCCTCGGTCAGCAGCAACGGCACGGCTTGCCGCTGCATGTTCGATCCCATCAGCGCGCGATTCGCGTCGTCATGCTCCAGGAACGGAATCAGGCTCGCGGCCACCGAGACCAGTTGCTTCGGCGAAACATCCATGTAATCGACCTTGGAAGGTTCGACGTCCACGAAGTCGCCTTTCCGGCGGCAGTTCACACGGTCGCTCAGGAAGTGGCCCTTGTCGTTGATCTGCGCGTTGGCCTGGGCCACGGTGAACGACTCCTCGCGGTCGGCGGTGAGATAGTCGATGTGATTTGTGACCCGGCCATGCTCGACCTTGCGGTAGGGCGTTTCGAGAAAGCCGAAGTCATTCACGCGCGCAAACGTCGCCAGCGAGGCGATCAAACCGATGTTCGGACCTTCCGGCGTTTCGACCGGGCAGATTCTCCCGTAGTGCGAGGGATGGACGTCGCGCACCTCGAACCCGGCGCGATCTCGCGAGAGTCCTCCCGGTCCCAGCGCGGACAGGCGGCGTTTGTGGGTCAATTCCGCCAGCGGATTGATCTGGTCCATGAACTGGCTGAGCTGGCTGCGTCCGAAGAAATCCCGGATCACGGCGGACAGCGCCTTCGGATTGATCAGCTTCTGCGGCGTCATGCTCTCGAGGCTTTGATCGAACAGCGTCATTCGCTCCTTCACCAGACGCTCCGTTCGCGCGAGCCCGACACGGCACTGGTTGGCCAGCAACTCCCCCACGGTCCGGATGCGCCGGCTGCCAAGGTGGTCAATGTCGTCCAGGCTTCCCTCGCCCTTCTTCAAGCGCAGCAGATATTTGGTCGCGGCGACCAGATCCTCCTTCGTGAGGATGCGCGAGTCAGTCTCGTTCTTCAGCCCAAGCTTCTGGTTGATCTTGTAACGCCCGACGCGGCCCAGGTCATAGCGCTTGGCATCGAAAAACAGGCGCTTGATCAGGGCCCGCGCATTGGCGGCGGTGGGTGGATCCCCGGGACGCAGGCGACGATAGATGTCCTTCAACGCCTCCTCCTCGTTCTTCGTCGGATCCTTCTTCATGCACTTGATGACGATCCCGTCGTCCACCGCGGTGTCCACCACACGGATCTTCGACATGCCCAGTTCGGCGATCTGCTTGACCACCGCCTTGGAAAGCGGTTCGAAGGCGCGTGCCACCACGATCCCCTTGTCCTCGTCCATCGCGTCCTCGATCAACACCTTGTTCCCGATGTCCTCCAGCTTTTCCGCCTCCTTCACGCCGATCTCCTCGATGTCGTAAAAGAGCTTCAGGATGTCGGCATCCGAGCCCGTTCCCTTCCCATCCAGGAAGGTTAACGCGCGGAAGAACGTCGTGGTGAGAAACTTCCTGCGGCGCTTCTTGCGGTCGAGATAGACGTAGAGCAGGTCGCTGGTGTCGAACTGCGCCTCGTACCACGATCCCCGGTCCGGAATGATGCGGAAGGAGTGCAACAGTTTGCCGTTCGGATGCTGCGTGGCCTCAAACGCGAGTCCGGGAGAACGATGCAACTGGCTGACGATCACCCGCTCGGCGCCGTTGATGACGAAGGTTCCCTGCGGGGTCATGAGGGGCAGTTCGCCCATGAACACCTTCTCCTCCTTCGCCCCCTTCTCCTCCTTCAGCAGGAAGGTGACGTGCAGAGGGGCGCCGTAGGTGATGCCTTCACGGAGACACTCCAGCCAGTCCTGCTTGGGCTCGCCAATCTCGTAGCTGTGGAAATCGAGCACGCATTTCCCGTCGTAGCTCTCGATGGGAAACACCTCGGTAAAGACCGCCTGGAGCCCCATGTTTTTCCGCTTGGAGGGGGCCACATCGAGCTGAAGGAACTCCCGGTAGGAGTGCGTCTGCAGTTCGATGAGATTCGGCGGCGCAATAATTTCCTTGATCTTGCCGAAGTTGACTCGTTCAGTTGCTCGCGATGGCATTGGGACCTTTGGTCAGTCGCCGGCGCCGGGCCGGCATTGGTTGTTTCTACAAACGACACAAAAGGCAAGCCGCCCGGTTTTCACCGGAAAGCTCGCCAAATCCTGTTAAACCCTGTTTATGGCCGGATAATTCGTAATCTTTCCGCAACGCCCCCGCCGGGCGAAATCGGGCGGCCGACCCGATGATCGGCCGCCCTGGAAACCACTCTGTTTACTTGACCTCGACCTTGGCGCCGGCCTCTTCCAGTTTCTTCTTCGCCGCGTCGGAATCCGCCTTGTTGGCGCCTTCCAACACCGGTTTCGGAGCCTCTTCAACCAATTTCTTGGCCTCCGCCAGCCCCAAGCCGGTCTTCACTTCGCGCACCGCCTTGATGACGGCGATCTTCTTGTCCGCCTGAACCGACACCAGGACCACGTCGAACGTGTCCTTCGCCTCGGCGGCGGGAGCCGCGCCGGCACCGGCCGCGCCTCCGGCCACAACGGCCACGGGAGCCGCCGCGGAAACGCCCCAGCTCTCCTCCAGTGTCTTCACCAGCTCCGCGGTCTCCAGGACCGTCAGCTTGCTCAGTTGATCTACGATTGCTGCAATGTCAGCCATGCTACCTTTCCAGTCTCGTCGTCGGACGCGGCCACATCCGGTTTAAGCCCCCTGCCCGGGGACCGACGATTTACCATGTTGTTCTTGTTTGTTCGCGCCCCGCGCCGGCCAGCGCGGGGCGACATCGGATAAAAAACTCAGCCACCCTTGTCCACTTTGGCCTTGAGCACCTGAACCAGTTGGGTGGCCGGGGTGTTCAGCAGCCTCGCCAGCTTCGTTGCCGGCGCTTGCAACACTCCCAGCAGGGTGCCGCGCAGGACTTCAAGCGACGGCAGATCGGCCAGCGCGCTCAACTGGTCCGCCTCAAGCCGCTGGTCATTCAGGTATCCAAAGCGGAACTTGGGTCGTTCGAACTCGGATGCAAAGGTCTTCACGACCTTCGCGGCGGACGAGACCTCCTGTTGCCCCGTCAGCACCGCCAGTTGGCCGGCGAGACTGCCGGCCAGATCCGCCACCCCGGCCTCCTTGACCGCCAGGCGGAACAACGAATTCTTGACCACATGGATCTCCGCCCCGGCCCTTCTCAACCGCTTCCTCAGTTCGGTCATCGCCGCCACCTTCAATCCCTGGTAGTCCACGACAATGAAGAACGGCGACGCGTTCAACCGTTCCAGGTATTCCTTCGTGATGTAGTGTTTCTCAGGACGCATGTTTTGGCAGGTGTTGGGAGTCAGGCGGCCGCGACCAGTGAACGAACATCCAGGGCAACCGGCGGACTCATCGTCGCCGACAGGGTGCAGCTCTGAACAAATACGCCCTTCGCTCCGGAGGGTCTGCTCCGGATCACGGCTTCAATGACCGCCCGGGCGTTTTCCACGATGTGATCGGGACTGAACGAAAGTTTGCCAATGCCGACATGAACATTCCCGGCCTTGTCCACCTTGAACTCGACCCGGCCGGCCTTCACTTCCTTGACGGCCCGCGCGGTGTCATCCGCGACGGTGCCCGCCTTGGGATTCGGCATCAAGCCGCGCGGCCCAAGGACCTTGCCGAGCTTGCGCACCTCGACCATGGCCTCCGGTGTGGCAATGGCCACGTCGAAATCCGTCCATCCCTCGTTGCATTTCTTGATCATGTCTTCAAATCCCACATGCTCGGCCCCGGCGGAACGGGCGGCGTCGGCCTGGGTCCCTTCCCTGGCAAAAACCAGCACCCTGACAGTCTTCCCGCTTCCATGCGGCAACGGCACGGTGCCCCTGACCATCTGGTCGGATTGCTTCGGGTCCACGCCCAGCTTGAAGGCCACCTCGACCGTTTCGTCGAACTTCGCCTTCGGGAACTTGACGAGCACGTCCACCCCGTCCTTGAGTGGATAGGCCTTTTTCCGATCCGTCAGTTCCAGTGCTTTTCTGTAACGTTTGCTTGCCATGTCATTGAATGCGGTGCTGACGAGCCCATTCCGGACTCTCCCGCGGTTGGGTTGCGCTAATCCAGCACGTCGATTCCCATGCTTCGGGCGGTGCCCGCGACCATTCGCGACGCCGCCGCCTCGTCGCCCGAATTCAGGTCCTTCGACTTGGTCCTGACAATCTCGAGGATTTGTTGACGGGTCACCTTGCCGACCTTGTCCTTGTTGGGCGCCTTGGAACCCGAGGCGATGCCCGCGGCCTTCTTCAACAGCGCCGACGCCGGTGGCGATTTGGTGATGAACGTGAACGACTTGTCCTGATACACGGTGATCACCACGGGAATGATCATGCCGGCCTGGTCCTTGGTCGCGGCGTTGAATTCCTTGCAGAACGCCATGATGTTCACGCCGTGCTGACCGAGGGCCGGCCCCACCGGAGGCGCCGGGTTCGCCTGGCCGGCCGGGATCTGCAATTTGATCTGTCCAGTAACTTTTTTTGCCATGGTTCCGCCTACGCTTTTTCCACCTGCCAGTATTCCAGTTCCACCGGTGTGTTTCGTCCAAAGATGTTCACGGTCACCTTCAACTTCCCGCGATCAGGCTCGATTTCCTCAATCACACCGCTGAAATTCAGGAACGGCCCGTCGTTGATCTTCACCGTCTCGCCCGCCTCAAAGTGGACCTTCGGTTTCTCGGTTTCCTCGGACTCGGAGATCTGATCCTTGATCGAATCGATCTCCTCCGGCGGTGTCGGCGTGGGACGATCCCCGCCCACAAAACCGATGATCCCCTGGGTATCGCGAATGAAATACCAGGGTCTCTCGATCACCCTCTGGTTTTCATCCAGGAGCACCATGTCCACAAAGACGTAACCCGGATACAGCTTCCGCGTGGTCACGGTCTTCTTGCCCCCGCGCACCTCGGCGACCTTTTCCATCGGAACGAGCACCTCTTTCACGTACTCGCCCATTTCCTCGGTCTTGAGCCGCTTCTCAATGCTCTCCTTCACCTTCATTTCCTGTCCGGAAAGCGTATGGATGACAAACCACTGGCTTTTCATGAATGAAATCAATTGAAGAAGCCCAGCAGGCCCTCGTGAACCACCATGGTGATCGCAAAGTCCACCATCACGGTGTAGGCGCCCAGAATGATCATCGCGACCATCACCACCATCGTGGATCCCCGCAATTCGGCCGGCGTCGGCCAGGTGCATTTCAACAGCTCCTCCCGGGTCTCCACAAAGAACCTCGAAAGGCGCAGGAAATATCCCTTCCGCCACAGCAACGCGAAAACCACCGCCACGATGGTGAGTCCCGCAAATAAAATGATGTTGTCTTTGCTCACAATATGTCCTGGCGGAGGGGGAGGGATTCGAACCCCCGATCCCGGTCTCCCGGGATAGCGGTTTTCAAGACCGCCGCAATCGACCACTCTGCCACCCCTCCGGCGCTTCAACTCTGGCAGGGCGGGAGGGAATCGAACCCCCAACCAACGGTTTTGGAGACCGCTACTCTACCAATTGAGCTACCGCCCTCTTCACCGCCGTCGGGTGGCGGGAAACTTTTTCCCAGAGTTCGAACGAAGCCGGGGCCGCTCAATTCCCCCGCACTCCGATTATTCTCAAGCTTCGCGCGTCATTTGACCACTTCACTCACGCGACCCGCTCCAATGGTTCGCCCTCCCTCGCGGATGGCGAATCGCTGGCCCTTCTCCATGGCCACCGCCGCGATGAGCTTGACCTCGACCGAGACATTGTCCCCCGGCATCACCATCTCGACCCCCTGCGGCAGCGAGATTGTCCCGGTCACATCGCTCGTGCGGAAATAGAACTGCGGACGATAATTGGTGAAGAACGGGGTATGACGCCCTCCCTCATCCTTCGACAATACATAAACCTCCGCCTTGAATTCGGTATGAGGCGTGATGGTTCCAGGCTTCGCCAGGACCATGCCGCGCTCCACCTCCTCCTTCTTGGTGCCGCGGAGCAAGACCCCCACGTTGTCCCCCGCGCTGGCCTTGTCCAACAGCTTGCGGAACATCTCAATGTCCGTCGCCACGGTCTTCCGCGTGTCGCGGAGCCCGACAATCTCCACCTCGGACATCTTGTTCAACTCGCCTCGCTCCACCCGGCCTGTCACCACGGTGCCGCGGCCCTCGATGTTGAACACGTCCTCGATGCACATCAGGAACGGCTTGTCCACTTCGCGTGTCGGCAGAGGAATGCAATCATCGATCGCCTTCAACAGTTCCTGGATGGCCTTCTCACCCTCGGGCTTGCCCTCCATCGCCGCCGTGGCGCTGCCGCGCACAATCGGCGTCTTCTCGCCGGGAAAGCCGTACTTCGTCAACAAGTCCCGGATCTCCAACTCCACCAGATCAAGCAACTCGGGATCGTCCACCAGATCGACCTTGTTCAGGTAAACCACAATCGCCGGCACACCGACCTGCCGGGCGAGGAGAATGTGCTCGCGCGTCTGCGGCATCGGGCCGTCCGCGGCGCTCACCACCAGAATCGCCCCGTCCATCTGCGCGGCGCCGGTGATCATGTTCTTCACGTAGTCCGCATGGCCGGGACAATCCACGTGCGCGTAGTGCCGGGCCTCGCTCTCATACTCGACATGCGAGACCGCAATCGTCACCGTCTTCGTCTCGTCACGAACCGTCCCCCCCTTCGTGATATCCGCATAGGAGATCGAAGGTGCCAATCCCTTCCGATTCTGAACCGCTACAATCGCCGCCGTGAGCGTGCTCTTGCCATGGTCAACGTGCCCGATCGTGCCCACGTTGACGTGCGGTTTGGTCCGTTGAAACGCTTCTTTTGCCATTGCTATCTCCTGAGTTGGTTTGGTTCTTTCTGCTCTTAATTGTTGCGGGCCTCTGACAGACCCTCGCGGTTCATTACAAAATGGAGCCCATGATCAGGCTTGAACTGATGACCTCGTCCTTACCAAGGACGTGCTCTACCGACTGAGCTACATGGGCTTCACTTAAACACTTAAAGTCAAAATCGCCGGTCAGTTTGCCTCTGCCCCGATGCAAAAAAAGGACAAAAAGCCCATCATCCCCGGTTTAATTCTTGAAAAAACGCTTGGGGATAATGACTTTTCTAGTCTCTCACAGCCCAATGACCCGTGGAAATTAGGGAAGGCCCCATCGGGTGTCAAACGGTTTCTGCAAACTTGTCATCCACCTCCAGTCCCCTACAACAATTCGTTCCCGGAAAACACTCAATCCTCCTGCAATCAAGCCGGTTGCAATCAATCACCCAGACGATCCGCCGTCTTGAAATGCAGTTTTGCCACCGACGACAGCCGATCCCTGCCCCAGCGACGCACAAATTCCCTGCCTGCCTCCACAACCTCCGCCGAGGCCCCCTTCGGAAAGGTCAGACCGAATTCCTTCGACATGCCTTGCAAACTCCGCACGAACGCATCCCTCGCCAATATCGAGGCCGCCGCCACAGCCGTGTCCGACTCGGCGCGATGACGCTGCACCAGTTCCAATCCACGCCCCAACTTCATCAACGAGGCCTTCACCACCGACTTCGTCCTGGCAAATTGATCGCTCACGGCCCGCACCGGCGGCGGCTCCATTTGGCCGCTCCGCTCCAGCAGATTCTCAATGACCCGGCTGTGCCCCCACGCCAGAAGCCTGTTGAGATTCCCCACTTTCACGTAGAGCCGGTTGTAAGCCGCGTTGCCAATCACAACCACATCATACACACAACCCGGAGTGGACCGGATCACACGGGCAAGCTCCGCCACTCCCCGGTCGCTCCCGATCCGTTTCGAGTCCCTGACGTCATGCTCCTTCCACGCTTCAAGCACATCCCGGTTCACATACACACCGGCAACGCACAGCGGGCCGAAGAAATCGCCCTTGCCACTCTCATCGATCCCGAGCCGCGGAGTCAGCCGCTCCGGGTCCAACACCGCCTCGTAACCCAGCCGTGCCTCCCTCAGGATTTCAGGTTCAAGCACAAACTCCACGAACTCCCGCGTTCCCTTGCCTTGTATCACCAGTTTTCCACTGGCGTAAAAAACCACCCCCACGTTCCCCTTCTGTGCCGCGAAGACCGCGTGGGGCACTTCACGAAAATTGTAGTCATGCGCGCGCAACCAGCCCTCGAGCTGCTTTGCTTGCGCCGCCTCCAACGTGCAACCATGGGAAGTCAGGCTTTTCACCAAAGGAGCGCCCAGCCTATGCTGAACCGCCAAACCGCGCAACCATGGCCTCACCCTTCCCACCCGCCACCCCTTCCATCTCCAGGATCTGTTCCTCCCTGCTCCGATGGTTCGAACGGCATGCCCGCGATCTTCCCTGGCGCCGGACCCGGGATCCCTATGCCATCTGGATCTCCGAGGTGATGCTGCAACAAACCCAGGTCCGCACGGTCATTCCCTACTTCAATCGATGGATGCGCGAACTGCCAACCCTCCAGGCCCTCGCCAATGCCGGTCCCACCCGGGTGCTCAAACTCTGGGAGGGCCTCGGCTACTACTCACGCGCGCGCAATCTTCACCTCGCCGCCCAACACGTCCTCCACAACCACGGAGGAACACCCCCAAATGACTTCAACACCTGGGTGCAACTCCCCGGGGTGGGTCGCTATACGGCCGGCGCCATCTGCAGCATCGCCTACAACCAGCCAACCCCCATCCTGGACGGAAATGTCATACGGGTTCTGACCCGCGTTTTCGCCATCCATCAGGAAGTCAACGCCCCGGCCACCCGCGCGCTGCTATGGACGCTCGCCGGCTCTCTCGTGCAGACCGCCGCCCGTCTGGAACAGAAGTCCCAATCCCGCTTCCCCAATGCCTGCTCAAACCTGAATCAGGCGCTCATGGAACTCGGCGCCCTCATCTGCAAACCCCTCAACCCCGACTGCCCTTCCTGCCCCCTGAAACTTTCGTGTCTCGCCCGTGCCACAAATCGCGTGCAGTCTTTCCCCAAATCCAGTCCCCGCCCCTCCACCGTCGCCAAACGACACGCCGCTTTCGTCATCCGCTCCGGAAAGCGTTATTGGGTCCGTGAACGTCCCGCCGGTGGCGTCAATCCTTTCCTTTGGGAATTCCCATGCGCCGAGGATCTCCCCGCCCATGCACCGGTCAAACGCGTCGCCGCTTCAGTCCTCCGCAGCCGGCCGCACCGGATCACTCCGCTGTTCGACATCCGGCACTCGATCACCCGGCATCGGATCCATCTCAAAGTCTTCGAATGCCTTCTGTCTCCGGGCGCGGCGGACAGGCTGGCCGGCGGACATTGGCTCGGCAAAAGACAATTGAACACCCTCCCGTTCACCGCCGCCCACGGAAAAATCCTGAAGCGCATCCTCACGAAAATCGGCGCGAAAGATCCAGCCCACCCCGCTCCAAAGCGGACCTCCCGCCGTTCTCGCGCTCCACACAAGCGCAATCCTGCAATCGTTCGGGCTTCATGATCCCCCGCGCCTTTCGCCGGCGCAATTGCGTCAGGCAGGGTTTGGGTTAAAGTTCCTGAAATCAAAAACTGGACCGACTGGCATCCCGCCACACGAGTCGTGGAATTGCGATCGCGCGCCTATGAAAGTTGACATCTCAAAACTCGAAGCCACGACCCGCGCCCTGGTTGCGAAGGGAAAGGGCATCCTCGCCGCCGACGAAAGCCTGCCCACCATCGAAAAACGATTGAAGAGCATCGGCGTGGAATCCACGGAGGCCCACCGCCGGGCCTATCGTGAATTGCTGTTTTCGACACCCGGTCTGGGCGGGTTCATCAGCGGTGTGATCCTCTTCGATGAAACACTCCGCCAGAACGGCGCCTCCGGAGAGCCCCTGGTCGGACTACTGACCGGTCAGGAAATCCTGCCCGGCATCAAGGTGGACAAGGGCACCGCCGATCTTCCGGGTTTCCCGGGCGAAAAATTCACCCAGGGACTGGACGGATTGCGCGACCGACTGGCCGAATATGTCAAACTCGGAGCCCGCTTCACCAAATGGCGCGCCGTCATCCACATCGGTTCCGGCATCCCTTCACCCTCCTGTCTCCAGACGAACGCCGACGCGCTCGCGCTGTTCGCCGCGCTCAGCCAGGAAGCGGGCCTGGTCCCAATCGTCGAACCGGAGGTCATGATGAAGGGAGATCATTCCCTGGAACGCTGTTCCGAGGTCACCGAAGCCACTCTGGCCGCCGTCTTCAACCGACTCCGGGCAAATCGCGTTCCCTTCGATGGCATGTTGCTCAAACCCAGCATGGTCCTTCCCGGCGAGGATTGCCCAAAGCAGGCCA
>DATKEE010000128.1:0-3948 GCA_035544555.1 Candidatus Methylomirabilota bacterium | reverse complement strand
CGCCCGCCAGTCGCCGCCGAAGTTCCGTCCCGTCAGTCGGACGAGTGAGATTTGCGCCCACCAACGGGTGTTCACGTTGCCGTGATAGACCAGGTGGATCATCTCCGGCACCGAACCGGTATCGCCCATGAGTCCAAGCGCCCGCAAGGACATCCAACGGTCGCGATTGTTTTTGTCGCGGCGTTCGAAGGCGAGTTCCCGGAGCCTGGGCAGTGCATTGGTCGAGCCGAGGGCGGCGAGGGTGTTGATGGCCTGGTAATATTCGCGCGTGACCGGACCGTTGAGGGCGTCGATGAGGCGCTTTTCGAGGCTCGCGACTTCCCCGGCGGGCCAGCCGTCGAAGCTGCGCGCGTCAAAAAAGCCCCGGAATTGCCGGTGGGTCCACGCGAGCACCTTCCGCTGGTCGTCGTTCAACAATTTGTCGGCTTCGGAGAGGCTGCTGTCGCCGGGCTCGGAGTCGCTGTCGGTCCTTTCGGGATTCGCCTGGTCGGCGGTTCGAAACGCCAGGAGATAGGGAACGGCCGGGCGTCCCTGCCGATCCTTGAAGTTCTTGAATCGTTCGCTGTTCAGCCAGTAGCCGTAAGGGGTGCCGGGTTCCAGCTTCACCTTCAGCAGACAGGTCTTTCCATCCGCCTCGTAACGGGGTTTCCCAATGACTTCCGGCGCGGAACCCTGCCAGGCCGTGGACCAACTCCAGGAGTTGTCGGTCATCTCCTTGCTGAAGGTGACTTTGATTTCCACGATGCCGGGCGCGACGTTTTCGAGGCCGGCTTCCGGAACCGTTTTCACCACCACGGGTGGCATTGACTCAATGTTTTGTCCCTTGGCGATGTGTAGGGCGCACAGGACGCCGAGGGCGAGGGTCGCGAGCGGACTGGAGTTTTTCATGGTCGTGTTGGATGGAGGATTCGGGTTTTGTTCGAGATTTCAAAAGCCGGTCATGGGGAGTCTTCGGTGGCGCGCGTCTGGAAGATCAGAAGATAGGGAACCGCGGGGTTGCCATGAGGGTCTTCAAAGTTGCGGAATTGTTCCGAGTTCAGCCACCAGGCATAGGTCTTCCCGGGTTCCAAGTTCACTGTGATCGCGCAGACGCGGCGATCCGGATCGTAACGGGGGGATCCCATCATTTCAGGTGTGGAACCCTCCCACGCCGAGGTCCAGCTCCATGAATTGTCCGCCATCTCCTTGCTGAACTTCACGCGGATCTCCGCAACTCCCGGCGCCACGTCCAGCGCTCCCGAAGCCGGAACCGTGTGCACGACCACGGGCGGCAGCGAATCGAGGCCGATGCTTGAATTACGCGCCGCGACTGCCGCCGCTGCCTCCTGTTGTCGGGTTTGCTCAAGCAGCCGTGCCTCCGCCCGGAGTGATGCGGCATTCCCGTCTCCACCAAGGACCAGGACCGGCAGTGACAAGGCAAGCCATCCGACTGTGACACCGGGCCAGAACCACGCGGACGCAAAGGCACACTGCGAGCCCCGCCATTCCCGGGGTTCCCGCCGAATCTGAAGCCGGGCGGACCAACCTACGAGCGTCGCCGACAGTGCCGATAGCAGACCGCCGCCTGAGAGCACCCCCACGGCCAGCAATTCACTGGAGGCCGGGTTCCAGTCCGGATCGCTGGCCGTGAGCGCGAGCAACACCATGCCGGCACCCATCAGGAGCACGCTGATCGAGAGAAGCGCGACCGCCACAAGGGCGCGAACCGACCAGCGTCGCACACGATTGGCGGTGCTGGAGCCGATGGGCACATTGAACGTTCCTGCCAGCCAGCTCAGCAGGACACCGAGGCCGGCACTCAGCGGAAACAGGAACAGGCCGCCCGCGGCTTGAACGTCGGCGTCCAAGTCGATGCGGAAGGCGCGGTGACCGGCCAGGATGAACCACGCGAAGACTGCTGAAGGCAGACAGAGCCAGACGATTTCCTTGAACTTCCCGTCGTCAGGACCGCCCTGTCCGTGGCGTCGTCCGGCTGGCATTGCGATGCCGGCCGCGCCGGCGGCAACCAGGCCCAGCACCGCGGCCGCGAGCGAACCCAGAGACAGGTTGAGCAGGACGTTCGGCCTGGATGGCTGAATCGGAGGCACAGCCATGTCGATGATCGCGATGGGTGGGGAGGTTGGCGAGGAGCGGTAAACCTCCACGACCTTGTTCGCGATTTCAGCCGCTTCCGCGGGCCACGGGCAGGTGAATCCAATCTCGGCGGTTCCGCTGTTTCCGAAGGAACGGACAGCGAGATGAGATTTCAGGAAACCGGCAATTCCGTTCCTGCTCGCATCCATGATTCCGTTTCTTGTGGCCCAGCGCCGTTCGAGGTCCAGCTCCACGGCGACCGCCTCCAAATGGTCCTGAGATTGAATCTGTTCGACCGCCGCCATGCGCTCTGCAGGGGGAGGATTGTCTGTGAACAGGATCCTCGCCTGGGCCGTGTAAGATTTGGGTGTCAGCGCAGTGAACAATGATACCGCGAGCAGGACGGAGACGTAAACACCTCCGCCAACAATCGCCGCCACGGCACCACGCCGCAGCCATGACATTGCCCCGCCCTGCGCCGGTGCCGCGGACGGGCGAGGGGCGTCGTTCGACTCGGGGAGTTCGGTCGCGGCAGGGTTGCCGGATGCGGCAATCGTCTCCACTCGCGTCCTGAGTTGCGTCGCTGTCTGCCAGCGCAATTCCGGCTCCTGTTCCAACGCCCTGAGCACCACCTCATCAAGCCGGACGTCGATCCGCACCTTGCGGGAAGGCGGCTCCAATCTGTCCCCCGGGAGTTCGCCGGTCAGCATTTCGTAGAGAACCACTCCGAGCGAATAAATGTCCGCGCGATGATCCGTCCGTTCGGAGCGCTCCCTTTGTTCGGGAGCCATGTAACGCGGCGTGCCGGCCGGGGCATGTTCGGTGGCGCCATCCGCGGGTCTTCCAACAGGGGATGCGGCGTCCCCTTCCGGCTGTGGCCCGGTTGTCGAGGGCGGCCGCGATTCGCTTTCGCCCACCATCTTGGCGATGCCGAAGTCGGCGATCTTCACCCGCCCCTCCCTGTCGAGCAGGAGGTTCTCGGGTTTGATGTCGCGATGGACGATGCCGCGTTCGTGGGCGTATTGGAGCGCTTCGCAGATGGGCGGCACGATGGTCAGCGCCTGCTCCGGCGTGAATCGTCCCGCCCGCAATGCCTGGCGCAGGTTCACGCCATCGACGAACTCCATGAGCAGATGGAAGAAGCCGCCGGACTGTCCGAAATCGTGAATGGTGACGATGTTCGGATGGTTCAAGAAGGCGAGCGCGCGGGCTTCCCGGGCGAATCGTCCGGCGAACGCCTCGTCACAGGCGAGCGATTCGGGAAGAATCTTGAGCGCGACAAAGCGATTGAGCTGCGGCTGCCGGGCCTTGAAGACGCAACCCATCCCGCCCTGGCCGATCAGTTCGAGGATTTCCAGTTGCGGGAACGCCCCCGCCACCGTCTCAATCGACGGAGCCGGGGGCCGGCTGAAACCGCGTCTCTCTCCGGCGTCGGTCGGTGACGCCGCCCCCAGCAGGAGGCACCGGGGACAAAGGCCCTCGGGCGCGTTGGCTGGCAGGCCGGTGCCACAGGTCGGACACCTGGCCGGAGAGGATTCGCTCATACAACCCATTCCTGACACATTCGCGGGGGAATGTTACAGAATTGGATTCCTTAGGCGAGCCGCGCGTGTCAGCCAGCACGCCCCACCCCGGCAGGGACCTGGTGCTCCCGCGCCCCTGTCACTCCCCGGGACGGCTGGTGACCTGCCTGTTGAGCAATCGCGAATAAAAGCAAATTCACGCGAATAACCTTCGATTCTTAAAACAGGCTCTGAGCGGTCTTAGCAATCAATCTTGTATTTCATCGGCCAAAAGCTCGCACCAAGTGACATTCATCATCGATCTTGTGGCCTCGAATCACTTCGCGCGAGATCGATCCAGCCACAAAGGGCC
>DATKEE010000127.1:0-5158 GCA_035544555.1 Candidatus Methylomirabilota bacterium | reverse complement strand
TGCCCAGCCCCTCCTTCGCGTGGGTGCTGAATCGCATCACGTATTTCTCGATGCCGAAGATCTTGAAATACTTCAGATACATCTCGTTCACCGCGTTGAACTCGGACGCGAACTGCTCCGGCGTGCAGTAGATGTGCGCGTCGTTCATGTTCAACGACCGCACACGCATCAAGCCGAACAACTCACCTGCTTGTTCATAGCGATAACAGGTCCCATATTCCGCCAGCCGCAACGGCAGATCCCGGTAACTCCGCGGCTCCGCCGCAAAAATGCGGTGGTGATGCGGACAGTTCATGGCTTTGAGGTAGTACGGCTCTCCTCTCCTCAAGTTCTCCAATTCGCCTGTAGCACTCTCCTGTTCCTCTTTGCATGCGGCCAATTGGTCCGCGAGAAAGCGTGCCTTATCCTTCTGTCCTGCTTCCAAAGATGTAATCTCATCCACATGTCTGAAGAATTGGTCTTCCAGTGCATCAATTCTCTTTCGAAGTTGTCCCGCCTTTACTTTTAATTCACCTTCGAGCGGCAGATTCATCGACGGAAACATCGAATCTTCATAATACGGCAGATGCCCAGAGGTCTTATACATCTTCTCCCTCGCCAGGTGCGGCGTGCGCACCCGCACATACCCGGCGGCGAACTCGGTCTCCTTCGCCAGTTTCTCCAGTTCCTCGACCAGCACCGTGCCCTTCGGCAGCCACAGCGGCATGCCGGGCCCGACGTATTCGGTGTCGATGGTGAACAGGCCCATCTCCGCGCCGATCTTGCGATGATCGCGGCGCTTCGCCTCCTCGAGCATTTTGAAGTATTCCTCGAGTTCGGTCTTGTTCTTGAACGCGGTGCCATAGACGCGCTGGAGTTGCGGGTTTTTCTCGTCCCCCTGGTAATACGCGCTGGCCACGCTGGTGAGCTTGAACGCCTTCACGTTCCCCGTCCGCATCACGTGCGGACCCGCGCACAGGTCCACAAACTCGCCGTTCCGGAAATACGAGATCTCCTCGCCCTCGGGGATGCGCCCGAGCAAATCGAGCTTGTACTTGCTGGGGACGGACCGTTCGCCCAACGCGGCCAGACGCCCGCTTTGCGCGTCCCGCAGCGCCTGCTCGCGCGACACGGCAATCCGCTCGAAGGGATGGTTGGCCTTGATCTCCTTCCGCATCTCCTCCTCGATGCGCGGGAAATCCTCGGGCGAGATTCGGTGCGCAAGTTCGACGTCGTAGTAAAAACCGTTCTCGACGGGCGGCCCGGCGGCGAACTGGGCATCGGGCCAGAGCCGCGCGATGGCCGTGGCCAGGACATGGGCGCACGAGTGCCTGAGCCGTTCCAGCTCCGTCATCTTCGACCGATCCTCGAGAGTCTTCCGTTCGTTCTCCATAAATCGCCCCGGACGATAGGAAGCCGGTGACGGGCTGGCAAACGGATTTGAGCGGCGGTCACGGATCCATTTCCAGCCGCAGCGTCGTTTCCCCGGGCACCAGGTCGGTTTCCAGTTCGTCGGAGAAAATGACCTTGATGGCGCTGAACCGGTCGGTCCGCCAGTGTTCCTCCTTCAACAGCCACGTCTTCACAAACTCCGCCACCGTCTTGCGGCATTCCTCCCGCACGAGGTTGATGTGCCGGTGATCGCCCGCGTAAAGCCGCAGCGTGGGCGTGATGCCGCGTTCCAGTTCGGTCATTTGAACCGAGGCATTGAATCGCGCCCATCCGGCCTCGGATTTTTTTTCCATCCGGTCGGTGTGAATCGCGGGCGGAAGACTCGGACGGATCGGCGGCGCCACCACGATGCAGGTCTGGTTGGACACCTCGAGCTGCCACGGTTCGGACAGGCGCAGATGATAGCGATACGTGACCGGGACGCGGATTTCGGAAACGGTGGTCCCCAGCCACACGCTGTCCCACAGAACCAGCTTGTCGTCATGGGTGCGGAAGGTCTCGGTTTTCTCGGCGGTGGCGAGTTCAAGATTGCCGCCGCCGGTGGAGAAAACCTCGGGGATCGCCGCCTCGAACGTTTTGGTGATGTTGCCGCTCAGAAACCGGCCCGCAATTTCCTCCGCCTTTTCCGCGGCGAATCGTCCCGCCTGCCCCCCGCGGTCCATGGTCTCGGTCAGAATCTCCTTCGAGGTCCACAGCGACGCCACATACGCGAGCAGCACCATCATGGCGAGGGCCACGATCACGAGCGGCCAGCGATACCTCACCAGCGCGTGCGACCGATCCGGGCTGTCCTGCGGCGGATTCATGATTGCGCACACCATGACGCATCCCCCCCGAATACTCAACTCCTTCGCGCCTGGTCCGAGTATTCGCTTGCGCCGGAGTCGTTTCTCGTTTAGTTCCTTGTACCGCAACCGCCTTTCCGCCGTGGACCGCCGGATTCGAGACGGGCGCGCAAATGGACCAGTTTTCCGGTTCGCACTCAAAAATCTCCATGAACAACCGCGCCGCGCTTCGCGAGCCTTCCGACCGCAAACGAACCCGCGCAATTTCCCGCGACCGCAAACCCTTCCGTGCCTTTTCCCGGAGCGTGGCCGAACACGTTCTCTTCCTGGGGGAGTACATCCGCAACCCGGCCGCCGTGGGCGCGTTCGCCCCCAGTTCCCCAAAGCTCGCGCGCGCCATGATCGAGGGATGCGATCTCCAGAACGCGGAGACCGTGGTTGAACTGGGGCCCGGCACCGGCGCGTTCACCGGCCCCATCCTGGACCGCATCGGCCCGAAGACCACCTTCTTCGCCCTTGAACTCAGTTCCGATTACGTCCGGCGCCTGCGCACCCGCTTTCCCGACTTGGTGCTCTACAACGACTCCGCCGAGCACATTGCCGCGTATCTCGGCCGGCACGGCCGTCGCAGTGTGGACTACATCATCAGCGGCCTCCCCTGGGCCAGCATCCGCCAGGAGGTCCAGGACCGCATCCTCCATCAGCTTTTCCGTGTGCTCAAACCGGGCGGCGTTTTCACCACGTTCGGTTATCTCCACACCCGACCCGCCCCGAACGCGATCCATTTCGGCCGCCTCACCCGGAATCACTTCGCCTCGGTGAAGGTCACCTCCCTGGTCTGGCTCAACGTCCCCCCGGCCCTCGTCTATCGCTGCACCAAGGCCGCGTAGCCGCTCTCCGCGAAACAAAAGTTCAAGGTTCCCCCGGCTCGTTCATCCCGCTCAGGAATTTGTCCAGTCCCTCCAGGTCGTCCGTGTTGATCAAATCCACCCCCGCCAGCCACAACTCCCTCCACGCGGCCTCGACATCCGGTGTCGCCCAGAACCGGATTCGCCGCCCCTGCGCATGCGCCTCACGCACCAGCGTCCGCAGCCATTCCCGCTCCGCCGCTGGAAACTCCCCCTCCCCGCGCCACTCGAAGTGCGACTGCCAGTTGTCGCTCACCAGCGGCACCAGCGCCACGGACGGATTCCTCCGCAAATCGGGCAACCTCCCGTCGATCGCCGCGAGCCGTGTCCGCTCCCGTGTCAATCGTTCAATGGGACGATTTCCGGAAAGGATCACTCTCACGGCGTTCGTTGTGATCTTCCCCTCCTCAAACCGGGTCAACATCGTCGCGTAATCGCCCAACACCTCCTCCAGCACCGCGCACGTCGCTTCCGCCCCGGTCTTGATGTCAATCAACAGCGTGAACTCCGGCCCGTCCGGATGCACGCGGCCGCCGTGGCGTTCCACCCGCTCGCGCAGCGGATCGAGATAAAGCGCCTGCAAGGTGCGTCCGGGCCGCGTCTCCTCCACATCATGAGCGACCAGCAACGCGCCCTCCACCAGATGAATGTCCGCCTCCACACTGCAAAAACCGTGGTCGAGCGCGTCCAGCAACGGCCGCTCGTGCTCGTAGTCATTGTGCGCGTGCGCGCGCTCCCAAGGCTGGGCCCACAGCGAACCGCCCGCAATGAACGACACCGCGACCAGCGTCCGCATCACCCCTCGATTCATGCGCTTCATAATGGAATGATCCGATGCTCCCAAACCCGCGACTCCCTGACAACGCCCATCTGTGTCCAACCGCGGTCTCCAACTTCCAAAGTGCTCATCGTGGTCCTTCGCTTCTCCACTTTTCCTCCCTCCCCATCCGCGTCCATCCGCGGTTCCCCCCATCACCGATTCAGTGAAACCAGATCAGGAACTCGGGGTCGGGTTCGCTATCGGTATCGGTATCGGAAATGAAGGAAGAAGAATCGATCCCGAGTGCGATTTCGATTTCGATCCCGACACTCATTCCCCATCCGCGTCCATCCGCGCCCATCCGCGGTTCCCTCCCCCCTCCCCATGAACAACTTGCCAGCCCGCCTTCCACGGAACATTGTCACCCCATGCCCCGCGATGTCCCCCAGGTCCCGTCGCGCGCTGCGCGGATCTTCCCTTTCCCCGCCATGTCGGCGGTCCGACAGCGATTCCCCGCCAGTCCGCCCTTCGACCTCGAACGCGCCGTGCGCGACGCGTTCGATTCGTTGAAGGCCGGTTGCAAACCCGATGCGAAGATTGCCGTGGCTGTCGGCAGCCGCGGCATCACCCGGCTGGCCGGCATCGTCAAGGCGCTGCTGGACCTCTTGCGCGAGGCGGGCGCCCGCCCGTGCATTCTCCCCGCCATGGGAAGCCACGGTGGAGCGACCTCCGAAGGGCAGAAACGAATCCTCGCCGACTACGGCATCACCGAACAGGATCTCGATGTTCCCATCCACGCCGCCATGGACACCCGATCACTCGGCACGACGGGCGATGGCCTGGAACTTTTCTTCAGCTCGGTTGCGATGGAGATGGACGCGATCATTCTGGTCAATCGCGTCAAACCCCACACGGACTTCGCCGGCTCGCTCGGCAGCGGGTTGCTCAAGATGCTCGTCGTCGGCCTGGGCAAACGCGAGGGCGCCGCGCAATATCACGCCGCCTCGAGCCGGCTCGGTTACGAAGCCGCCCTGCGATCCCTGGGATCCGGACTGCTCGCCCGGACCCCCGTCCTCGGCGGCCTGGCCATCCTCGAAGACCCGTTCCACCAACCCGTCCGCATCGAGGGCGCGCGCAAGAACGACCTCCCCGCGCGGGAGGAGGAACTCCTCCGCGAAGCGGCCCGCCTGATGCCACGGCTGCCGTTCGACGACATCGACCTCCTGATCGTGGATCGCATTGGCAAAAACATCAGCGGCACGGGCATGGACCCA